>JAFGTZ010000287.1 GCA_016938795.1 Chromatiaceae bacterium
ATCTTTCCGCTCGCCCCGCTGTTGCGCCAGGCCATGGCGGCGGGGCGCGTCAGCGGCGAACATCATCGAGGGCTCTGGTTCGACATCGGCACGCCCGAGCGTCTTGCGGATCTCGATCAGCGACTCAAGCGCGCTGGGGCGATTGCCTAGCATAATGCAAGGACCACTCCCGAGGCGAAACAGGCGTTATTAGGGATTTCCCTAGGTCGGGTTTTCACGTATAGTTCAGGGCATTGATCGTCCTGTTAAAAACCCGAGAGACTGGATCTGTGAAAACACTTCCCGTCACGGCCTTTGTCGCCGCTCTCTTTCCCAGCATGCTGGCGCAGACGCTGCCCGGGCCCCGTTCGCCCGAGCTTGCGTCCGCTGCGCTGTGGATCGAAGCACAAGAGACAAAGGCCGCCGACATCACCCCTGACCCAACGCTCGCCGAGGCGACTCCCAAGGCTGCCGAGGCCAAGGCGGACACCCAAAGCGACATCCAGGCCGCCGAGCCCCGTCAAGCAGTGGCCGAGGCGCAGGCGCCAGCCAAGGCCGACACCCTGGACGAAGAGCTGCTGTGCCTAGCGCTCAACATCTATCACGAGGCGCGTTCCGAGCCACTGTCGGGCCAGATCGCGGTGGCGCGCGTCACCCTCAACCGGGTGGCATCCAAGTCGTTTCCGAGTTCAATCTGTGGTGTGGTGCAGCAGGGTGGCGAAAAACTCCATCGCTGCCAGTTCTCCTGGTGGTGCGATGGCAAGCCCGATCATCCCACCGAACCCAAGGCCTGGCGTCGCGCGCTGGAAATCAGCCAGCGCGTACTGGCCGACGAGGTCTCCGATCCGACGCATGGCGCGCTCTACTACCATGCCGACTATGTCCGTCCGAGCTGGTCGAATCACTACCAGCGCACCAGCCAGATTGGACGCCATCTCTTCTACCGACCCAGCCGCACGCCGAGCGCCTCCTGAGCCTAGGCTGACTCTTCAGCATCCTGAGCATCCTGCACCTCGCCGCCGCGCTCGATCTTGGGCGGCGTTTCGAAGCCATCGCGCCGCATCCCGGATGTCGGCGGTGGCTTCGGCGCCGCGAACGGATCGAGCAGGCCACGCAATTCCTCCAGATCGTTCAGCAGCGCGCGCCAGTCGTCGATGGACACCACCAGGGCCTGGCGCCTGCCGGATTGATCCGTCAAATAGCCTGACTTCAACGGTGGCATGGCAAAACTCCTTGGGCGAAGGGGCCTGAAAGCGTCCGCATCGAACCCCGCGCGACGGCGGGGTTCAGACGCCCTGTCTTACCAGGGCAACATGCGACGCATGACGTTGTCCTTCCAGACGTATTGGTGCCAGAGCGCAGCCAGGATGTGCAGCCCAACGAGCGCCAGGATGAAGAGCTTCATGGGATCGCCGTGCGTGACGCTTTCGGTGAGCTGATGCAGCCAGGGCATCTCGCCCAGGATGGAAGGGATCTCGACACCGAAAAAGTTGGCCGGATAGCCTGCCGAGGCGATCCGCAGATAGCCCGAGATGGGGATGAGCAAGGTGGCCAGATTCAGCAGGATATGACCGATATTGGCTGCGGCCTGGCTCCACTTGGGCGCATCGACCAGGGCTGGCGGAGGCGACACCTTGCGCCAGCCAATGCGGGCGATGGTGACCAGAAAGATCAGGATGCCGAGCGACATGTGCAGCCGCAAAAAGGCTCCGGCCCACTCGGGGTCGGACACAATCTCGCGCATGGCATTGGTGGCAAGCAGCCCAAACAGCAGCAGGGCGGCAAACCAGTGCAGCGCCTGGGCAACAAGCCCATAGCGTTGGAAAGAAGTGGCTTGATCGTTCAAGGATCCAGTCCTCATCGATGGCTAGGTTATGGAAGGACGCATTTTTTCACGGACGCGCCCAAAAGGACATGGGGCATCGCAATGCGCGCTCAGAAGGCGTGAGCCGCGAAAAAGCGCAACATCTCGCGCGCGGCCTGGGGGCCGCGCGGCTCGCTGTGTGGCAAGCCGGGCGCGCCGCCCGACCAGGCGTGTCCGACACCATGCAGGCGCCAGAGTTCGGCGCGTTCCACGCCCGTGGCGCTGTCTCGGTAAATGGTGCGGGTGAAGGTCAGTCCGTCGCTCGCCTCGCCCTCCTCCAAGCGCAGGCGCAAATCCGCATGGCTGGCGAGCGGCTCAGGGCGCTCGAATCCGAGCGCCTGAGCGACAATCCAGAGCGCATTGAGCGGATTGACCTGGGTATCCTCATCGCCCTGAAAGACGATGACTGGCCTGGGGTGTGGCAGCGGCGCGAGACGCTGTCCGGGCGCTGGCCCCTGGTGCATGAGACGCATGGCCGCAAACAGATCGCCCGCGCCCGCGCACGCAAGCCCCGAATGCACGCCAAAGGAGGCGAAGACCTCCGGCCAGGTCGCCATCAACAGCGCCGCCATGGCGCCCCCGGCCGAGAAGCCGGCCACATGCACGCGACACGCATCCAGACCATGACGCTTCAACATCGCCCGCGTCATGCCGGCCAGCAGCGCCGGCTCCCCGCCCTCGCGACGCTGATCGCGCGGCTCGTACCAGTTCCAGCAGCCCAGCCCATTGGCCCGGGTGGACTGTTCGGGATAGAGCACCGCATAGCCGCACCCGGCAGCCGCCTCATCCATGGCGCTTGCCAAGGCGAACTCCTCGGCGTTTTGGCCACAGCCATGGAGCATGAGCACCAGCCCGCATGGCGCGCCCCCGGTGGCCGCAGGCAGAAAGAGACGATAGGCGCGCTCGCCCTCGGCATCGCGAAAGATGGCACGCTCCAGGCGAGCGCCATAGGGAGCCGCATGGGTGGTGACATCGAGACAGTGTCCAGGCATGGTGATTGATGCTTCTTGCGTATGAGTTTGTTGGTTTTTCC
>JAFGTZ010000288.1 GCA_016938795.1 Chromatiaceae bacterium
GGGGTCACGGCGCTGGAGCGTCGTGACCAGAGGCAAGCGGCAGTGTTCGGTTGCCCGTCCATCCCTCTTGTCAGTTGCCTCATGGCTCGCTGGTAACGGGCAATCCAGTCTGTGGCCCTACCAGGCGAGGTTCAGCTCGGCGCGCACGAAGAAGGAGTCGTCGCGCCGGTGCTCGGCGTAGTAGTCGCCGGGTGCCAGATATTCGGCCACCAGATGGCCCGAGAGGTGGCGGTTGAGCTTGGTCTTGAGCCAGGCGGTGAAGAGATGGCCGCGAAAATCCCCCTCGCCGCTGAGATTGGCAAGCTGGGCGGCGGTGCGGGTGTTTTGCTCATCGGCCCAGAGCGCGTGATAGTCAATCGTGAGCTGGGTGGTGGGATGGATCTGGGCGATCCAGCCGAGATTGAAGCGGTGCAGGTTGGTCGCCTCGGCCACGCGGCTTTCCAGCGGCCATTGATACACCATCAGCTCGCTCCACTGCGGCCAGCGGCCCCACAGCGGGTCGAAGGCCTGATCGTCGGCGCTGTCTGGATCATCTCCGGAGAGAAACTCGTAATCTGCGTGTAGGGTGCTCTTGAAGCGGTCCTTGAGTTGATAGGACAGGCGGCTGTTGAAGCCCAGTGCATCGAGATCGCGTTCGTTACGCGTGCCCCACTGATAGGCGCCCTCGGCGCGCAGCCCCCAGCCGCCGCCGAACTTAGTATCGGCGCGCAGGCCCACCGTATAGATGTCGCCGCTGTCCGTGGGCGAGGGAAAGGGTGCGCCGTTGTTGATGCGCAGATTGCCGGGGGTGGTGTTGGCGCGATTGTGCTTGTAGATGACATAGGCATCAAGATCGCCCGGAATCAGGCCCTTGTTGCGCGCGTAGAGGATGGCGCCGGTCTCGTGCTGCTCGGTGACGTCTTCGACATTGTCATTGAGCGATTGGGGAAAGCGCCCGGTGTCGGCGCTTTGGTCGAGATAGATGAGATCGAGCCTGGTGTCGAGCGCGCTCAGTTCGTAGGTTGCCCGCGCGGCGTCAAAATAGATGGTGCGTGAGCCGTCGATTGGGGTGCCGTCGAGCACCAGCCAGCCGTGGCCCAGGATGATGTCCTGACGCCCGAGCTTCAGGCTCAGGGGCAAACCGCCGAGGTTTTTGGCCTCCAGGGTGAGCTGGTCAAACAGGATGCCGCCGCTGTACCAGGTTTCGAGCCCCGGCCAGTCGGAGCGCTGCGGGCTTTGGTAATGTCGCCCCTCCCAGACCAGGCGGCTGCTGAGCGTCAGGTTCTCGGTGGGCGCATAGCTTCCCCAAAGCCGGGCGCGATAGCGCTGGAAGGTGCGATCGGCGGTGGCGGCATCATCGTTGAGGCCAACATTGTCGATCATGATCTGGCGCAGACGCAGATCGGCGCCCCAGCTCAGGGGGCTGTCGCTCGTGGCGGCTGCGGGCAGCGCCAGGGCGGCGCCGAGCGTGCCCAGGCAAAGTGCGGTGCGGGTTGCTTTCAAGGCAGGGTCTCCTCGTCGAGTTGTTGTTCTTCGCGCGCCCAGCGGCGGTCTTCTTCGCTGAGGCTGTCATCGCCCGCGTTGCGGCGCGCCAGGCCATAGACCAGGCTCAGCGCAGCGGCGATGAGAATGCCGAGGTAGGCGGTCAAAACCCAGGGATCCTGGATGCCAAGCATGGTGATTGCTCCTCTGTGTCAGACCCGTGGCGTTGGAACGCGGGCGGGGAAACAGCGCTCCAGGTGCTCGGCATCGGGCGCGCGGGTGAAGGCGCTGACCAGCACCAGGGTCAGGGCCGAGGCGGGCAGGGCGATGAGAATGGGATCGACCACCGGCCAGTTGGGAGAATCGGCCAGCAGGCTTGGCTTGCCGCCGGTAAGCCACTGCACCAGCCCGATGGCCGAGGCCTCCTTGGCCTTCACCAGCAGCAGCCAGAAGAGCGACACGCTCGCGCCTGTGATCATGGAGGCGAGCGCCCCGGCGCGGGTGACCCGACGCGAGA
>JAFGTZ010000041.1 GCA_016938795.1 Chromatiaceae bacterium
CTGGTCGGTGGTCTGACGGACCAGGGCGATTTCCTCCTCTTCCTCGGGATGTGGCATGAGGATCTTGACCAAAAACCGGTCGAGCTGGGCCTGGGGCAGGGGATAGGTGCCCTCCTGTTCGATGGGGTTCTGGGTGGCGAACACCAGAAAGGGCGGGGCAAGCGGGAGCGACTGACCCTCGATGGTGACCTGCTGTTCCTGCATGGCCTCCAGCATGGCCGCCTGGGTCTTGGCCGGGGCGCGGTTAATCTCGTCGCCCAGCAGCAGATTGGTGAAGATGGGGCCGCGACGGATGCGAAAGTCGCCGCTGCGCGGATCGAAAAGCGCGTGTCCGGTGATGTCGCTCGGCATGAGATCCGGGGTGAACTGCACCCGCGCGAAGCGTCCCGCGATGGCGGCGCACAGCGCGCGCACCAGGAGCGTCTTGCCCACCCCAGGTAGCCCCTCGATGAGGGCATGGCCGGCGGCGACCAGAGTGATGAGGCTCTCGCGCAGCGCCTGACGCTGTCCGATGAGCACGGCGGCGAGCATCTCCTCCAGCGCTTGGAGCTGTGCGCTGGCTGCGGCGGTCTCGGCTGGTGTTACGGGCGGGGCATCGGCTGGTTCAGTCATGGCGATCATCTCTTGCGGGCAATTGAGCAGGCGGTGCGGGCTGGCCTCTCTGCGCCAAGCGCCAGAGCCGCTGGAGTGTGCGGGCCTGTTCGAGACAGGCGCCGGGCGAGTCGAGAACGCCATGCAGGGCGCGCGCGAGTGACTCGGGCGGCGTGCCGCTGGCCTCGGCAAGCGCCTGGATCCACTCCTTGGAGCCAGTCCGTGCATCGGGCGCGAGCTGGCGCGTCCAGCGCCGGCGCAGACCCTGACGGCTAGCGTGCGCCAGGCGGGCGAACTGTCCCTGACGCCAGAGAAAGGCGGCGCTCGCCTCCAGATGTTCGAGCAGATCGCGGCGTTGGCGCGACGGCGGCGCTTCCAGCGGTCCGAGCCGCGCGCCAAGCGACCAGAGCCAGAGCAGCAGCAAGAGGGCGGCGCTGATCAGCGCCTCGGGGGCCAGCGCCCAGAGCAGGGCGGGGAGGCGTGCTTGCTCGCCGGCATGGCCGATCAGCCAGACCCGGCCCGCGCGGTCCCGGGGGGTTGCCAGCCAGGCGGTGAAGCGGGCGTGATCCTGCTCGCCGATGGCGTCGTTGTGCATGAAATCGAGCGAAGCCAGAACCAGCAGCTCGCCGTCGCCCAGCCCGAAGCGCTGCAGGAAAGGCGTGTCGCTTGCGTCGATGTCCCCTTTGTTTTTGGCGTTCTCGGTCAGAATGCGTCCTGTCGGATCAACCAGAAAGACGGGTGCCTTCAGGCCTGGCCTAATTGCCACCGGGCCTTGGTTGGCAGTGATGGCGCGGCTTTTTGCCACCACACCGAGCCCGGCCAGCAGGTCGGGTCCGGTTTCCTCCTCGGTGCGGGCGCGGGTCACCAGACGACCGCCGGCGGCAATCCAGTCGCGCAGATCCGCCTCGCGTCCGGGGCAGGGCGGGCGCGGTTCGCTGAGGATGAGGGTATCGACTGGCGGCGGCAGGCGGCAGAGCGAGGCGCCCGATGCAAGCGCGACGGTCGGTATCTCCAGCCGATCAAGAAAGCGCTCGGCGGCGAGTAGCGGGTTGCGTTGCGCCTCGTGCGACGGGGGCAAGACGATGCGCTCGACGCGGCGCTCGACATGGCTGAACAGCCAACTTGCAAGGCCGGCGCCCAGGGCGATGGCGCAGCCGAGGAGGGTCAGGACCAGCAGCCGGCGTTCAGCGCGCATGGATGCGATTCCTCTCGGTGGTCGTC
>JAFGTZ010000289.1 GCA_016938795.1 Chromatiaceae bacterium
CCCGCTGTGGACGCGGGTATATGATCGCGCCCTGATCGAGGTGACCACCGAGGTGCTCGGCGAGGCCGAGGGCTGGGACGAGTGCGACTTTCTCGATCTGAGCGCGCGCTATTTCGCCGGCTGTCGCGCGCGTCACGATCAGCAGCGGCTCGACGAGCAGCTCGCGCGCGGCGATCTGCTTGGGGTGGAGCGCGACTTTCGCCTGATCGAGGAGATCCCAAGCGTCATGCTTTTCATCCGGCGCACCCCCGCCGATGCCGTGCTCTGGGCCGCCTATCGGGCCTTGCGCGACGATCCCGCACTGGCTCCCGCCGAGCAGGAGCGACGCTTTCGCCCCTGGAAGCGGGCCTTTCACGAACGTCTCATCGCGATCCATGCCCGCCCCGATGCCGGTCTCGATCGCGAGGAGGTCAATCCACTCGATGCCGGCCCCGAGACCTATGATCGCGCCGCCGGCTTTGTCGATCTGCCAGGAGCTGAGGCCACATGCATTCTCTAGCCCAAATCCTTTATGCCGAGGTGGAACTGCACTGGAATCGCCCGCTGGAGGGTGCGCCGGGTGCGCGCATTCGTCAGTTGCGCGGCGCCCTGGCTTCGGCCTTTCGCGAGGATGATCTGTTCCATCAGCATGACCCCGGTACCGGTCGCGTGCTCTATCGCTATCCGCGCGTGCAGTACCGCTGGCATCAGGGCCGTGGCGTGGTGAGCGGCTGGGCCGAGGCGGCGGGGCGCTTGCTGCTGCTGCCCTGGCTTGACCTCAATCTGGTGCTTGGCGATGAGCCCGTGCTGGTGACCGATGCCGCGCTCAGGGTGCGCCAGGGGGAGTTCGGGGTGAGCAAGCAGTTGCTCCACTACCAGACCCAGAGTCCGCTGCTGCTGTTGAATCAGGAAAACTATCAGCGCTATCAGTCGCTCGACGAGGCGGCGCGTCAGGCCGAGCGCGACCGCTTGCTGGTGTCGGGTCTGCTCATGGGGCTGCGCGGCCTGGGCGTGACCTTCCCCGAGCATCTCTATGCCAGTTTTGTCGATGTCCGCCCCCGCCAGTGTCACTACAAGGGCGAGCGCCTGCTGGGGCTGAACGGGCGCTTTGTCACCAATGCGCAGTTACCCGATGGCTTTGCCGTGGGCCATGCGGTGAGTCATGGGTTTGGGGTTATTCAGGGCTTTGCGCCGCCTACTCCGACACATCTCCCTTGATTGGCGAGGGTGGCGCGCATGCACAACACACCCCTCATTCAACAGCAACATGCCCGCGCCATGCGTCACCATTTCACAGATGCCGAGCGCTGGTTGTGGCAAAGGCTGCGTGCGCGTCAGTTGCTTGGATGGAAGTTCCGCCGCCAGCATCCACTTGGGGGCTTTTACAAGGAAGCTGGCTTTTTTCACAAGCTTGTGAGCCCCGCCACCTGCCCCGGTATGGTGTGAAATGCCTGCACCAAACCCACCGAGGCAGGCTCCATGGATCTCGTACTCACCACCTTCGGCACCTATCTGCACCGCCAGGGCGAGATGTTTCTGGTTAAGGTGAAGGAGCAGAAACAGGAGGTGTCGGCGCGCAAGGTGCGCTCCATTCTCATCACCACCGGGGCCAGTCTTTCCACCGATGCCATTCAGCTCGCCATCGAGAAGAATATCGACATTCTCTTTCTCGATGCGGTTGGCCAACCCTATGGGCGCGTCTGGCATGGGCGGCCCGGTTCGACCACGGCCATTCGGCGCGCTCAACTGCGTCTAGCCGACACGCCCGAGGGGCTTGAGCTGGCGCTGGGCTGGGTGCTGCGCAAGCTCGATAACCAGATCGACTTTTTGAGCCGCGCCCGCCAGCGGCGCACGCGTCTCTCGGCGCCGCTCACCGAGGCCATTGGCGCGCTTGCCGCGCAGCGCGAGGCGCTGGCCCGGCTCGATGGCACGCTCGATGAACGGCGCGACAGTATTCTGGGCCACGAGGGGCAATCCGGGCGGCTTTACTGGGAGGCGGTGAATCTGCTGCTGCCCGAGACGCACCGCTTTGCCGCGCGCTCGCGCAATCCCGCCAAGGATGCCTTCAATTGTCTGCTGAATTATGCCTATGGCGTGCTCTATGGCACGGTGGAGCGCGCCTGTATTCTCGCCGGGCTCGATCCCTATGTGGGCTTTGTGCACACCGATCATTATCAGAAAAAGTCGCTGGTGTTCGATCTCATCGAGTGCTATCGCATCTGGGCCGATGAAACGGTGGTGGGTCTCTTCGCGGCGCGACAGGTGAAACAGACGCAGTTCGATGCGCTGCATAACGGATTGACGCTCAATAAGGAAGGCAAGGCGGTGCTCATGGAGCGTTTTGGAGCCTATCTGGACGAGGCCATCCACTATCGCAACCGCAGCATCAAGCGTCGCGACACGGTGCAACTCGATTGTCATCGCATGGCCAATGAGTGGATCGGGAGGCTCGGGCATGAAGACGACTGAGACGCTGGTGTGGATCGTCTACGACATTGTGGCCGACAAGCCGCGCACCAAGATTGCCAAATGCTGCAAGGAGGCGGGGCTCTATCGGGTGCAGAAGTCGGTGTTTCTGGGCACCATTGCGCACAACCGGCTCGATGAGCTGCGCCTTGAGATTGAGGACTGGACCGATCCGGATGTGGATTCGGTTTACATCTTTCCCATGTGCCAGGCCGATTTTTGCAAGGTGATGCTGCTGGGTCAGGCGTTTGACAAGAAGCTGGTGACCGATGAGGTGAGGGCCTTGTTTGTATGAGCGCCCCGATTCTCGATACCGAACGCACCCCGATGCTGACGCCTTCCGAGGTGCTTGAGCACATCTATTGTCCGCGTTTTACGTGGTTCATGCAGGTGCAACAGATTCCGCAGCACGAGGAGACGCGCTTCAAGGTGCTCAAGGGGCGCGAGGTGCATCGGCGGCGCGCGACCGAAAACCGCGACTATCTGCGCCGCAAGATTGGCGCTGTGCGGCGCGAGATCGAAGTCTATCTGGCCGCGCCCGCGCTGCGGCTGCGCGGCATTGTGGATGAGGTGCTGTGGCTGAAGGATGGCAGCATGGCGCCGCTTGACTACAAGTACACTGCGGCGCGCGATCAGGTGTTTCGCACCCACGAGACCCAGATCACGCTCTATGCCATGCTGATCGAGGCGGTTTATGGTCAGCCGGTGCAGCGTGGCTATGTGGCCTATGTGCGCGATGGCAGCCAGCTTCTGGAGGTGGCGATTACCGAGGAGGC
>JAFGTZ010000290.1 GCA_016938795.1 Chromatiaceae bacterium
CTACTGGGCTACTGGGCTAGTCCGGCGCCTGACGACGCCGCAAGGTCTCGATGAGGATTTCGCGGTTGCGGTAACGGACATCCTGCCCCTCGGCCACATAGATCACCTGCTCGGCAATGTTGGTGGCATGGTTGCCGGCGCGCTCCAGGGCGTGGCCAATGGTAAGGAGACGCGCCAAATGGGTAGGCGAGAGACCCTGATCGCCATCGGCGCAGGGCTGCGCCTCAAGCAGCTTGCGCATGGCCTGAGAGGCCGTATAGAGCTGCGGCTCATCCTCGAAGATGTCCAGGGCCACATTCACGTCGAAATTCGCCACCGCCTCCAGACTGCGGTCAAGCATGCAGCAAGCGCGCTCGCCCAGAGTCTTGAGCGCCACCCGCAGCTCGGTAGGAAGCCCCGCCATGGCCTGCGCCACCGTGCCCGACTCCAGCGCCTGAGTGGCAATCCGCGCGCCCTTGTCGGCTGCCCGCTCAATCTCGGAGGCAATCTTCGAAAGCGCCAGCACAATGCGCAGATCGAGCGCCGCCGGCTGACGCCGGGTGATGAGCTGAAACACCTCTTCATCGGCATCGAGCGAGAGATAGTCGATCTGAGGCTCCCGGTCGAGCACCCGATAGGCCAGATGATCGTCGCCCTCCATCAAGGCAGCCAGCACCGAGCGTATCTGCTCGACCATGTGATCGCCCATTTCCAGAATAAGGCTGCGCAACCGGCTTAAGTCGCGATCATAACCCTTGACGGTATGGCCGCCCGAGAGGTCACCAGCACGCTTGGAGGGAGTGGATTCTGTCATGATCGCGGTATCCGGCTGGGGTGAATGAAAGAGAGAGAACAGAGCGCACATCAAGAGAGGCGCCCTTGAACTATAGACGAAGGCGGGATGGGATCGAAGCGGCGTGCACTGGTGGCCGGCGGGCATCCTTGCCACGCGAACCCTTGAATGTGGTGAAAAAGCGGGAGGAATGCTCGAATCCGTGTGACGGATTCGAGCCAGGCAGGCGCAATCAGCCAAAGCGACCGGTGATGTAGTCTTCGGTCAGGCGATGGCGCGGATTGGTGAAGATTTGATTCGTTTCGCCCACCTCGATGAGATCACCCATGTGGAAATAGGCGGTACGCTGCGAGACACGCGCGGCCTGCTGCATGGAGTGGGTCACGATGGCGATGGTGTAGTTTGAGCGCAGCTCGTCGATCAGCTCCTCGACGATGGCTGTGGCGATGGGATCGAGCGCCGAACAGGGCTCGTCCATGAGAATCACCTCGGGCGAGACCGCGATGGTGCGCGCAATGCACAGACGCTGCTGCTGACCACCCGAGAGCCCCGTGCCCGGCTGATCCAGACGATCCTTCACCTCCTTCCAGAGACCAGCCTTCTGCAAACTGCTCTCGACCAGCTCGTCGAGTTCGGCCTTGTTATTGGTGAGTCCATGAATGCGCGGTCCATAGGCCACGTTCTCGTAGATGGACTTGGGGAAGGGATTAGGCTTCTGGAACACCATGCCGACCTGGGCGCGCAGAGGCACGGGGTCGAGGTTCTTGTCGTAGATTTCCTTGCCATCAAGCTGAATGGAGCCCGTCACCCGACAGCCGTCGATGGTGTCGTTCATGCGGTTGAGGCAACGCAGAAAGGTTGATTTGCCGCAACCCGAGGGGCCGATCATGGACAGCACCTCGTTTTTGCCAAGATCCAGACTCACGCCCTTGATAGCGCGCTTTGAGCCATAAAACACCTCGACATCGCGACAGGTCATGCGTGCGTTGGCGGCCTTGTATTCGCCAACCGTCACATGCCCTTCGCGCTCCCCCGCCAAATCGGCGGAGGTCAGGGCCGAGGTGTGTTTGGTGATGTCATCCGCTGTGGTAATCATGAGGAATGTGGCCTCGAAACTTCAAGAAAAAGGGTCGGTTGAAGGCACGCTCGCGCCATGGCGGATCACCAGCGCCGTTCGAACTTGCGCCGCAGCATCACGGCCGCCAGGTTCATCAGGATCAGGAAGGCCAGCAGCACCATGATTGCCGCCGAGGTGCGCTCCACGAAGCCACGCTCGGGACTATCGGCCCAGAGATAGATCTGCACCGGCAGCACGGTGGACATATCGGTAAAGCCGCCGGGTACGTCCACAATAAAGGCGATCATACCGATCATGAGGAGCGGCGCGGTCTCGCCGAGCGCCTGCGCCATGCCAATGATGGTGCCGGTGAGCATGCCGGGCAGCGCCAAAGGCAGCACATGATGGAACTGGGTCTGCAAGGGCGAGGCGCCAATACCCAGCGCCGCCTCGCGAATCGATGGCGGTACCGATTTGAGCGCCGCGCGACTGGAGATGATGATGGTCGGCAGCGTCATGAGCGTCAACACCAGGGCCGCAACCAGAGGCGTGGAACGTGGCACGCCAAAGAGCCCGATGAAGACCGCCAAACCCAGCAAACCGAAGACGATGGAGGGCACGGCGGCCAAATTATTGATATTGACTTCGATAATGTCCGTCCAGCGATTCTTGGGCGCGAATTCCTCAAGATAGATGGCCGCGCCCACACCGATGGGAAAGGACAGCAGCAGCGTCAGGGTGAGGGTATAAAAGGAGCCGGCCAGGGCGCCCGCAATGCCCGCCAGCTCGGGTTCACGTGAGGTGCCGTGGGTGAAGAAGATGGTGTTGAAGCGCTTGGCGATGCGCCCCTCCGACTCCAGACGATCAACCCAGGCCAAGGTCTGGTCACTGACACGGCGCTCGGTCTCGGGACGGCTGCGATCAATGTGCCCTTTCATCAGCATGTCGATGTCGTCATCGACCAGCACCCAGACATCCTGGGTCGTACCAATGATATCCGGGTTGGCCAGTACCTGATCGCGAAGCTGCTGCGGCGCCCCGACGCTCAGCATTTGATAGAGCGCGCGCTGATCGCGCCGCCCCGAGACCTCGGGGAAATGCGCCCGCAGCGAGTTGCGCAAGACGCCAAGGTAGTTGGCCCGGGCAAGCGTCTCGGGTGTGCGACTGCCCTCGGGATCAATGAGCGACGCCTCGAAGGTCACCGGCAGCTTGATGTAGGTCTGCTGAAAGGCCGTGTAGCCCTTGGCGATGATATCTGTAAAGAGCAACGCCACGAACAGAAGCCCCAGGGCGACCGCTGTGACACCCATGAGACGGAAGCGCCGCTCGCTGGCGTAGCGCCGCTTGAGCGAGGCGTTGACAACATCGATGGTGCGCTTGGGCGGGGCACTGTCCGCGCTGTGATTATTCATACTGTTCACGGTATTTGCGCACGATTTGAAGAGCGATGACGTTGAGCACCAATGTCACGGCGAAGAGCGTCAGCCCCAGGGCGAAGGCGGCGAGCGTCTTGGCGCTGTCGAATTCCTGGTCACCCGTGAGCAGGGTCACGATCTGAACCGTGACGGTGGTGACACTATCGAGCGGGTTGGCGGTGAGGTTTGCCGCCATGCCAGCGGCCATGACCACGATCATGGTCTCGCCAATGGCACGCGAGACGGCCAGCAGAATACCGCCGACAATACCCGGCAGCGCAGCGGGAATGATGACGCGGCCAATGGTCTCGGACTGGGTGGCGCCCAGCGCATAGGATCCATCGCGCAGCGACTGGGGCACGGCGTTGATGACGTCCTCGGAAAGCGAAGAGACAAAGGGAATGATCATGACGCCCATGACCAACCCGGCAGCCAGCGCACTCTCGGAAGCCACATCCAGCCCCATGGAGGCGCCCAGATTGCGGATGAAGGGAGCAACAGTCAGGGCGGCAAAGAAGCCGTAGACCACAGTTGGAATACCCGCCAGCACCTCAAGCACCGGCTTGGCGACGGAGCGAAA
>JAFGTZ010000291.1 GCA_016938795.1 Chromatiaceae bacterium
GCTTCAGCGCGAGATGACGGAGCCCAAGGTGACTGAGCGGGTCCAGAAGATCAGCGAGGCAGCCACCCATCTGCTGACCATTCTCGATGACATCCTCGATCTGTCGAAGATCGAGGCCGAGCAGCTGCGTCTGGAGGAGACGACCTTCTCGCTGCGTCAGGTGATTGACCACGCGCTCGGGCTCTTGCGCGAGCGCGCGCGCGATCGCGGCCTTGCCATCGAGACCGAGATTGATCCCCGGCTGCCCGCGCTGATGCGCGGCGATCCGCTGCGGCTTGGGCAGATTTTGATGAACTTCACCAGCAATGCCATCAAGTTCTCCGACCACGATGCCATTCGGGTGGGCGCAAGGCTCAAGGGGGAGCGCCTCTGTCTGGAGGTCAGTGATCGCGGCATCGGGCTCTCGCCCGAGCAACAGGCGCGTCTCTTCGAGCCCTTCGTGCAGGCCGACGACTCCATCACCCGCCGTCATGGCGGCACCGGTCTGGGGCTGGCCATCTGCCGGCGTCTCGCGCAGCTCATGGGCGGCGATGTGGGGGTCGAGAGCGATCTGGGGCAGGGCAGCCGCTTTTGGGTCGAGATTCCCCTGAGACGGGTCGAGGGCGGCAGGAGCGAGACGGCGCTGGAGGCGGTGGACGCCGAGGCGCGCGACCCGGAGCGACGGCTCGCGCGTCTTTATGCTGGGACACGCATCCTGCTCGCCGAGGACGATCCGATTAATCAGGAGGTGGCCTGCGAGCTGTTGCGCGCGCCGGGGCTGGTGGTGGATGTGGTGGATAACGGACAGGCGGCCCTGGAGCGGGTGCGCGCCGAGGACTACGCGCTGGTGCTTATGGACGTGCAGATGCCCATTCTGGACGGGCTGGAGGCGACAGGCGCTATCCGTCGTCTGCCGGGCCGCGAGAATCTGCCCATCCTGGCGATGACGGCCAGCGCCTTCGAGGAGGATCGGCGCCAGTGTCTCGCGGCGGGCATGAACGATCATATCGGCAAGCCGGTGGCCCCGGAGCGGCTCTATCAGGCGTTGCTGCGCTGGCTGCCGCCAGCGGGCGTGGTGTCGCGCGCCAGTCCAGACGAGGCGCCGCCCCCTCCGGCACGGCCCGGGCGCAGGGCGGTCGCGGGGCTTGCGCGGCAACTCGCGGCCATCGAGGGGCTCGACACCCATCAGGGGTTGCGCGCGGTGCGCGGTGGTCCAAAGGCCTTGGTGCGTCTGCTCGGCTTCTTTGCCAGCGAGCATGGCGAGGATATCGCGCGGTTGCGCGCCGCGCTGGCCAAGGGCGCGGGCGATGAGGTGCGCCATCTAGCCCATGCGCTCAAGGGTGTGGCCGCCACCCTGGGCGCGCGCGCCCTGGCAGAGAGCGCCGAGCGGCTGGAGCAGGCCGTGCCGGGAGAGCAGAATCTGGAGCCCTGCATCGCCGATCTGGAGCAACGGCTTGCGCCGCTGCTGTCCGCGATCGCCGCACTCGACGAAGCGCCAGCTCCCGACCCCGGTGCCGCGCCGGAGTCGGGCGATCAGCAGGCAATCTTGCATGAGCTTGCAACTCTGCTCGAACAGGACGACAGCCGCGCGCATGATCTCTGGATGAGCGCCGCGCCCGAGGTGCGCGACATGCTGGGTGAGCGCGCCAGGCTGCTCGATCGGCAGATTCGTCGCTTCGAACACGACCAGGCGCTGCGCACGCTGCGCGAGGCGGATGCCGACCTCGGATTGTCCGCTGGCGAATCGTTCAGCGCGGATTAGGCGTTTCTCTGTATCATCCAGCGTTTCGTTTTTTGAGAGGTGAGCTTCATGGAACTGACGCCGGAGGCCTTGCGCGACCAGGGCATGCTGCACGGTCTGTCGCGCCGCGATCTCGATCCTGA
>JAFGTZ010000292.1 GCA_016938795.1 Chromatiaceae bacterium
CAGATTGCTGACAAACCCCGTCGATTTTCGGCGGGGTTTGTTTTTGTGGGTCGCGTCTGAGCTTTGTGCGAACAGTGATTGCGTCAGGCTGGCTTGAGGGGTCTGGGCGCCAGGGCGAGAGCGATTTTCTTGATGTTCTGGGCGGCTGCAGCGAGGAGACACTGGCAGGAGACGGCGACCAGGCCACGGAAGCGGGCATAGCGATGGCCAAAGAGCTGCTTGGCATCGGCAAAAGACCGTTCCACCGTCTCCTTGCGCCGCTTGTAGAGGGCCTTGCCCCAGTCGGTCAGGCGGTAGCTGTCGGCCCGCTCGCGCGCGTCGGTCCAGACGTGGCGCGTGATGGTGCGCTTGGCCTTGGCATTGGTGGTGCAGGAGGCGAGCAGCGGACAGCTGCGGCAGACCGCCGGGTCGCTGTGGTAATGGCGGTAGCCTGAGCGGTCGGTGGTGGCATAGGCGAGGAGCTGGCCCTGTGGGCAGCGATAGCCGTCCAGATCACGCTCGTAGACGAAGTCTTTCTTGCTCATCAAGCCGGGCTTGGGCGGCGTCGGCCGGCGATAGCCGGTGACGCCGAGGATGGCGCGCTCCTCCAGCCCCTGGGCGATGCCCGCCGTGGCATAGCCGGCGTCGAGCCCGACGGCGCGCACGTCGAGGTCGAAGCGCTGGCGCTGGCGGTCGAGGCGCGACAGGTAGACGATGGAGTCATGCACGTTGGCCGGCGTCGCAAAGCTGTCGGTTATGATGCCGCAGCGCCCGTCCACCGTGCGGTGATCCAGGTAGAAAAAGCCCTTCGGCTTGCCGTCGCGCACCATGTAGCCGCTGTCGGGATCGCTGCGCGAAACCTTGGTTTCTTTGCTCTCGGGCTCGCGGTCCGTGGCCTTCAGCGGCTTCTTGCCGTGGGCGGCGCGGTCTTCCGCCACGGCCCGGTCCAGCGCCTCCCAATAGTCGGCGCGCGACTTGGCCACCACGGCCTTGTCGTAGCGGTTCTTGTTGGCGTTGGCCTTCAAATGGGTGGAGTCGGTGTAGAGCACCGTCCCCTCAACCAGGCCATGTCCGATCGCCTGCTCCACAATGGCGTCAAAAATGTCCTGCGCCACACTGGTGTCGCTGTAGCGCCGCCGCCGGTTCTGGCTCAGGGTTGAGGCATCGAACACCGGATCCGTCAGCCGCAGCCCCAGAAACCAGCGATAGGCGACGTTCACCGCGATCTCGCGCACCAACTGGCGCTCCGAGCGGATGCCGAACAGGTAGCCGATGAACAGCGCCTTGAACATGACCATCGGATCGAGCGCAGGACGCCCATTGTCGGCACAGTACAACCCGGCAACCCGGTCATGGATGAACGAAAAGTCGATCACCGCATCGATCTTGCGAAGCAGGTGATCCGGCGGAACCAGGCTCTCGAGGGTCACCATCTCAAGCTCGGTCTGCTGCGGTGTCGGCTTCCTCAACATAAAACCAATGAATCACAAAGGCCTCGCTCTCGCGAGGCCTTTGTCAGCAATCTG
>JAFGTZ010000293.1 GCA_016938795.1 Chromatiaceae bacterium
CGAGCAGGTCATCGAGGGGCGCGGCTGGCGCTCGGGCGCCCTGGTCGAGAAGCGCGAAATCGAGCAGTGGTCGGTGCGCATCACCGATTACGCGCAGGAACTGCTCGACGCGCTTGACGGGCTGGAGGGCTGGCCGGAGCGGGTGCGCACCATGCAGCGCAACTGGATCGGGCGCTCCGAGGGCGTACACATGGCGTTCGGCGTGGCGGGGAGCGACGAGACGCTCGCCATCTACACCACGCGCCCCGACACCCTCATGGGCGTGACCTATGTGGCGGTAGCCGCCGAGCATCCGCTCGCGCGCCGCGCCGCCGAGGGGAATGCGGCGCTCGTGGCCTTCATCGAGGAATGCCGCCAGGGCGGCGCTTCCGAGGCCGAACTCGAAACCCAGGAGAAGAAGGGCCATCCGCTCGGACTCAACGCCATCCATCCGGTCACCGGTGAGGCGCTGCCCATCTATGCCGCCAATTTCGTGCTCATGGGCTATGGCACGGGCGCGGTCATGGCGGTGCCGGCGCACGATCAGCGCGACTGGGAGTTCGCCGAGCGCTATGGCATTCCCAAGAAGGCCGTCATCCGCTCCGCCGATGGCAGCCCCTGCGGCATCGAGCAGGCGGCCTATACCGAGAAGGGCGTGCTCTTCGACTCAGGCCCCTTCGATGGCCTGACCTCGGAGCAGGCCTTCGACGCCATCGCCGAGTGGCTTGCCGAGCGCGGCAAGGGCGAGCGGACGGTGAATTTCCGTCTGCGCGACTGGGGCCTGTCGCGTCAGCGTTACTGGGGCTGTCCCATTCCCGTGGTGCAGACCGCCGATGGCGGCATCCGCCCCGAGACCAATCTGCCGGTGCGCCTGCCCGAGGATGTGGTGGTCGATGGCTCCGGCTCGCCGCTGAAGAAGATGCCCGAGTTTTATGCCCTGCCCGACGGCGAGAGGCGCGAGACCGACACCTTCGATACCTTCTTCGAATCGAGCTGGTATTACGCCCGTTACTGCTCGCCCGACTGCGACACGGCCATGCTCGATGAGCGCGCCCGCTACTGGCTGCCGGTCGATCAGTACATCGGTGGCATCGAGCACGCCATCCTGCATCTGCTCTATGCGCGCTTTTTCCACAAGCTGATGCGCGACGAGGGCCTGGTGGACTGCGACGAGCCCTTCACCCGACTGCTCACCCAGGGCATGGTGGTGGCCGAGACCTGGTATCGCGAGGACGCGAACGGACGCAAGCAGTGGTTCAACCCCGCCGAGGTGGACATCGAGCGCGATGAGAAGGGGCGCGCGGTGGCGGCGGTGCTCAGGTCCGATGGCCAGCCGGTCTTGTTCGGCGGCATCGAAAAGATGTCAAAGTCGAAGAACAATGGGGTCGATCCCCAGGCGCTTATCGAGCGCTATGGCGCCGATACGGTGCGTCTCTACACCATGTTCACCG
This sequence comes from Chromatiaceae bacterium, assembly GCA_016938795.1. Classification (GTDB taxonomy): domain Bacteria; phylum Pseudomonadota; class Gammaproteobacteria; order Chromatiales; family Chromatiaceae; genus Marichromatium. The sequence continues at coordinate 1,431 of JAFGTZ010000293.1, forward strand.
CGCCGCCCGATCAGTCGCTCGAATGGAGCGACGAGGGCGTCGAGGGCGCCTTCCGCTTCATCCGCCGGCTCTGGGCGCTGGCGGTCAAGGAATCCGAGAGCCTGCGCGCCGGGGCCGAGCCTGCCGAACTCGACAAGGCGGCCAGTGCGGCGCGTCTGGAGCTGCATGGCGCGCTCAAGAAGGCGCTCTTCGACTACGAGCGCAACCAGTTCAATACCGTGGTCTCGGGCTGCATGAGCATGGTCAACACCCTCTATCGGCTGGAGAACTCCAGCGCGCGCGCCCAGGTGCTGCGCGAGGGGTTGAGCCTGGTGCTGCGTCTACTCGCGCCTATCGCGCCCCATGTCACCCATCATCTGTGGCGTGAACTAGGCTTCGGCGAGGACATTCTCAGCGCGCCCTGGCCCGAGGTCGATGCGGCGGCCCTGGTGCAGGAGAGCATCGAGTATGTGGTGCAGGTCAACGGCAAGGTGCGCGCCCGCATCGAGGTGGCCGCCGATGCCGAGCGGGAGGCCATCGAGACGGCGGCCCTGACGAACGAGAACGTGCGCCGGTTCATCGGCGAGAGCGTCGTGCGCAAGGTGATCCTGGTGCCGGGCAAGCTGGTCAATATCGTCGTTGCCTCATGAGTCGGACAAGCGCCATTCACCTCAGACGGATCCGCCTCTTTGCGCTCGTGCTCGGGGTTGGCCTGCTCGCCGGCTGCGGCTTTCAGCTGCGCGGCGAGGCCGAGATTCCGCTCGCCGATCAGCCGCTCTACATCGAGGCCCCGGCGGGTTCAGCGCTGCGTGCGGCGCTCGACAGCCGTCTTGCCGGAAGCCCGGTGCGCCAGACCGAGGCGCGCGCCGAGGCGGGTCTCATCCTGCGCATTCTCGCCGAGGAGCGCGCTGCACGGGTGGCGGCGGTTGATCGCAACGGCAAGGCCCTGGCCTATGAGCTGCACTATGGGGTGCGCTTCGATGCGCTCGACGCCGATGGTCGGGCGCGGGTGGCCCCGCAGTCGATGGATCTGGTGCGCAATTTCGCCAACCCCGATGTGGAGGTGCTCGGCAAGCGTCTGGAGGAGGCCATGCTGTACCAAGACTTTGCCGTGGATGCTGCTGATCGGTTGCTGATGCGACTGCGCGCGGCCCTGCGCTAATCCGGAATCGGGATGCGTCTGCGCTTCAATCAACTCCATGATCATCTAAAGGCCGGGCGTCTTGCCCCGCTCTATCTGCTCTGCGGCGACGAGCCCTGGCAGCTTGGCGAGGCAGCGGCGCAGGTGCGCGCGGCGGCGCGCGCGGCAGGCTTCGATGAGCGCGAGGTGCTCGATCAGGAGGCCGCCTTCGACTGGAATGCCCTGGCGGCGGCGGCGGATGCGCTCTCGCTGTTCTCGACGCGCAAGCTCATTGAGCTGCGCCTCGGCGGCGCGCGGCTCGGCAAGGAGGGCGCTGCCGCCTTGCGCGCTTACTGCGCCCGCCCCTGCCCCGACAATCTGCTGCTGATTCTGGCGCCGGCGCTGGAGCGCAAGGAGTTGCAGGCGGCCTGGATCAAGACCCTGGACGAGACCGGCGTCATCCTTCAGGCCTGGCCGCTCAAGGGCCGTGAGTTCGAGCGCTGGATCGGCGAGCGTCTGGGCGCACTCGGCTTTCGGCGTGTTGCTCCCGATGTGGTCAGCCTGATCGCTGAACGCACCGAGGGTAATCTGCTGGCGGCAGCTCAGGAGGCCGAGAAACTGCGACTGCTGTACGAGGGCGCCGAGCTGAACCTGGAGATGCTTGGCAATGCCCTGGCCGATACCGCGCGCTTCGATCTCTTTGCCCTGACGGATGCGGTGCTGGCCGGCGAGCGCGCGCGCGCGCAGCGCATTCTGGCGGTGCTGCGCGAGGAAGGCACCGCCGAGCCCCTGGTGCTCTGGGTGCTGACGCGCGAGCTGCGCCAACTCCATGGGCAGGGTGCGGCCTCGGGCGGGCCGCCACTGCCGCGCGCGCGGGCCGAGGCGCAGGCGCGCGCTAGACGCCGACTTGCGCCTGCTCGTCTGCGCGCCTTGCTTGCCGAGTGCGCCCGGGTGGATCGTATCGTCAAGGGCGCGGCGCCCGGCGATGCCTGGCGTCATCTGTCGCTGATCGTGGATGCGCTGGCCGCAGGCGGTCAGCCGCCCCTGCCCTTTTCGTTCGACGCTTAAAGTCGTCTATCTTTATGAGGATTGCTGAAGAGGGAACCCCATGACATCTGTAGTCGCACTCTACGAAGCCTTGACTACCGCGCCCGATGAGCGCACCCGCGCGCGCCTCATCGCCGAGGCCTTCGAGCGCCTGGAGGATCGCTATCCCCATTTGCCCGATCTGGCGACACAAGGCCATGTGCGCGAGTCCGAGCTGCGCCTGCAAAAAGAGATTGAGCAGGTGCGCAAGGAAATCGAACTGGTGCGCGCCGAACTCAAACTCGATATCGAGCAGGTGCGCGGCGATGTGGCGCGTCTCAAGATTGATCTGCTCAAATGGCTGATTCCCCTGATGTTCGGCCAGGTCGCGGCCATTGCCGCCCTGGTGAAGCTGCTCTGAGGATCCTGCAACTCATGACCCAACCCAGCACGACCGATCTCGATGCCTACATGCGCGACCTCGGCGAGCGCGCCCGCGCCGCCTCGCGCGCGCTCGCACGGGCGAGCACCGCCGAGAAGAACGCCGCCCTGCTCGCCATGGCTGCGCGGCTCGATGCCGAGCGCGCGCGCATCGCCGAGGCCAACCGGGGCGATCTCGACGCGGGCGCGGCCAAGGGGCTCGATGCCGCCCTGCTCGACCGGCTCGAACTGACCGAGTCGCGCATCGACGCCATGATCGAGGGCCTGCGCCAGATCGCCACCCTGCCCGATCCGGTCGGCGCCATCAGCGATCTCGACTATCGGCCCTCGGGCATTCAGGTCGGGCGCATGCGTGTGCCGCTTGGGGTGGTGGGCATCATCTACGAGTCGCGCCCCAATGTGACCGCCGATGCCGCTGCGCTCTGTCTCAAGTCGGGCAACGCGGCGGTGCTGCGCGGCGGCTCCGAGGCGCTTGCGTCCAATCAGGCCATCGCGGGCGCCATTCACGCGGGGCTCGTCGAGGCAGGGTTGCCGGCGGATGCGGTGCAGGTGCTCACCACCACCGATCGCGCGGCGGTCGATCGCATGATCAGCATGCCCGAGTGCATCGACGTCATCATCCCGCGCGGCGGCAAGGGGCTGATCGAGCGCATCAGCGGCGCCGCCCGGGTGCCGGTCATTAAGCATCTCGATGGCGTCTGTCATGTCTACATCGACGAGCAGGCCGATCTCGACAAGGCCTTCGCCATCGCGCTGAACGCCAAGACCCAGCGCTATGGCACCTGCAACACCCTGGAATGCCTGCTGGTGGACGCTCCTGTGGCCGAGCACATCCTGCCCCGGCTTGCTGCGGCCTATGCCGAGAAAGGCGTGGAGCTGCGCGGCTGTGAGCGCACCCGGGCCATCCTGGCCGACGCCATCCCGGCGAGCGATGACGACTGGGGCCGCGAATATCTGGCGCCCATCCTCTCAATCCGTGTGGTCGATGGGCTCGACGCGGCCATGGATCACATCGCCCG
>JAFGTZ010000294.1 GCA_016938795.1 Chromatiaceae bacterium
ACGGGCGGGTGGCGATGGGTTGATTGCGCAGCGTCCATCGACTCAGTCGCCAAGCGCCTCTAGAACTTCCGCGAGGGCCTGGTAGAGGGCGGCGAGGGTGTCCGGGCTGTAACGCTGCTGCGCAAGCTCCTGGTCGAGGCGATCCGCCTCGGAGGAGAGTCTGAGCGCTCCGAAGTTGCCCGCCATGCCCTTGAGGTTGTGCATCAGGGTCTTGGCCCGGTCGAGGCGGTTCTGGTCCAGCGCCTGATCGAGGTCGCGACGCAGCGGCAGGATGGTGCGGTGGAAGGAGGCGAGCAGATCGGTCAGTTCCTCGTCGCCCATCCAGCTCAGTTGAGAGAGATCGAAGACCGGATTGTGGCTCAGCCGCTCAAGGTTGATCCTCTCGGATGTGGCAGGGTGGGTCGCTGCTGGGTCGGCGGGGCCTGGACTGACGGTGGTGCTTCGGGTGGGAAGCCATTCGGCGAGTGTCGCGGCCAGGCTGTCGATGGTGACCGGCTTGGAAATGAGCCCGTCCATGCCCGAGGCGGTGATGCGCTCGCGCTCGTGGCTGGTGACGCCGGCAGTGAGCGCGATGATGGGCAGATCGCGCCAGCGGGGGTTGTCGCGGATGAGGCGGGTGGCGGCGAGGCCGTCGAGTTCGGGCATCTGAACATCCATGAGCACGGCATCAAAGGGCTCGCGCTCCAGTTGCTCGATGGCCTCGCGTCCGTTTGCGGCCATGCGCGCCTGAAGACCAAGCAGCCGCAGCATGTCGCCGATGATGCGCTGGTTGACGGGATGATCCTCGGCCACCAGCAGGCGGGCGCCTGTGAATCGTGCTCGCCTGTCTGCCGGGGTGTCGCAGGCTGTGATTGGCTCGCGGGCGCTTGCGGCAATCTCCAGGTCCAGGTCGAAATAGAAGCGGCTGCCAACCTCTGGCGTGCTCTCGGCGTGCAGGGTGCCGCCCATGAGTGCCACCAGATCGCGGCTGATGCTGAGGCCGAGACCGGTGCCGCCAAAGCGCCTGGCGATGGAGCTGTCGCCTTGGGTGAAAGGCTTGAACAGGCGCTGGAGCGTGGCGCCATCCATGCCAATGCCCGTGTCCTCCACCTCCCAGCGCAGACGTATCCGACGTTCGCGTGTTTCAAGATCGCTCAGGCGCAGCTCGACATGGCCGTGCCGGGTGAACTTGATCGCATTGCTCAGGAGATTTGCGAGCACCTGTTGCAGACGCAGCGCATCGCCGATCAGCACGCTTGGCAGGGTCGCTTCGGTCTGGATGTCGAACTTGAGACCCTTGGCGCGGGCCGTGTGGCTGAAGAGGTTGCGCAGATCCTGGAGCAGTGTGGCGAGTTCGAAGGGGCCAGGGACGAGCTCCAGGTGACCGGCCTCGATCTTGGCCTGATCGAGAATGTCGTTGAGGATGCCGAGCAGGCTGCGCCCGGACTGGTGGATCTGCTCCAGATAGTCGCGCGTCCGGGGTGGGAGCGGCTGGGTGAGGGCCAGTTCCGAGAGCCCGATGATGCCGTTCATTGGGGTGCGGATTTCGTGGCTCATGTGGGCGAGAAAGTCGCTCTTGGCGCGGCTGGCCGCCTCGGCGGTCTGACGTGCCTCGCGCAATTGAGTCTCGTAGCGGCGCTGCTCGCTGATGTCGGCGAAGCTGCCAACCATACGCAGGGCGCGCCCGTCCGCGTCGCGCTCCACCACCCGACTGCGGTCGAGCACCCAGATGAAGTTGCCGTTTTTGTGCAGCATGCGGTGCGCGTGGCGATAGATGCCATCCCCGGCGATGGCCTGCTCGATGGCGGCCTTGACTCCGGCGACATCCTCGGGATGGACACAGCGGACAAAGTCTTCGAAGCTGCCCGAGAGATCGTCCGCCATGTAGCCCAGAATCTCGTACCAGCGGCCATTGTGGATGACGGTGCCGGTGGCGATGCACCAGTCCCAGATGGCCTCGCCGATGCTGTCGAGCACAGAGTCCAGGCGGCGCTCGTTCTCGGCGACGCGCGCCTGGGCCTGGCGGATGTCGGTGATGTCGTGCGCGATGACGAGCACGCGCGGTTCGCCGTCGGCGCCCAGAAAGGGCTTTTTGATCGACTTGAAAAAGCGCACCTCGCCGCTCGCGTCGTCGGTGGACTCCTCGAACACCACCTGGGTCTGGCCGCTCCTGAGCACCTCCATGACGCTGCGCTGGATGTCGGCCATCTGCGCGGGCGAGGCGCTGAAGTCGCTGTCGTCCTTGCCGATCATCTCTTCGGGCGTGGTGCCATAAAAGGCCGCCACCGGACGATTGCCAAGCAGGAACTTGCCCTGACGATCCTTGAGCACGATGTAGTCGGGCGTTTCGTCGAGCACGGCCCGCAGCAGTTCCTGCGTGGCCTGAAGTTCGCGCTCGGCTTGCTCCAGCTGCTTGAGACGCGTGCGTAGTGCTTGAATCTCGGCCTCGGTCGAGGCGCTGTCAGGGGAACGATGGGGGACGGGCATGCTGGTCTTAGGCTCGCTGGAGATGGGGCAGAGGGCGTCAGTGGCGCCGCAAATAGGTCGCCGCGAAATCAGATGCCGTGACGGGCTTGCCAAAGAGATAGCCCTGAAACCCCTGACAGCCGTGCTCGGTCAAATAATCGAGCTGCTCCTGGGTTTCCACCCCTTCGGCAATGACTTCAAGCCCCAGGGTCTCACCGAGCGCGATGATGGTGCGCACGATGGCTGCATCATTGGAGTCGTGGCGCAGATCGCGCACAAAGGACTGGTCGATCTTGAGTTCATCGAGCGGCAGACGGCGCAGATAGGCAAGCGAGGAGAAGCCGGTGCCGAAGTCGTCGAGCGAAAAGCGCAGCCCCTCGGATTTGAGCCGTGTCATCTTGCGCGCCACCGCATCCACATCCTCCAGCAGGATGCTCTCGGTGAGTTCGAGCTTGAGGCGCTGCGGGTCGGCGCCGCTCGATGCCAGAAGGCGCAGCACCTGTTCGACAAAATCCTCCTGATAAAACTGTTTCGCGCTGATGTTGACCGCGATGCTGAAGTCCTGTGCGCCGAAGTCGCGCGTCCAGTCGTTGAGTTGGCGGCTCGCGGTTTCCAGCACCCAGGCGCCGAGCGGAAGAATGAGACCGCTGTCCTCGGCGAGCGGAATGAAGGCCGCTGGGCTGATGAGGCCCTCCTCGGGTTGATGCCAGCGCACTAGCGCCTCGGCGCCGCGCGGCGCGCCCTGGCGGTCGCGCTGGATCTGATAATGCAGCAGGAGCTGCTCGGGAATGGCGCGACGCAGTTGCGATTCGAGCCGCACGCGCTGTTCAAGCGCCTCCTGCATCTGGTCGTCGAAAAACTGGATATGGTCGCGCCCCAGGCGCTTGACCTGACGCATGGAGACATCGGCGCGTTTCATGATGTCCTCGACGGTGCCCGTGACACCCTCGAAGAGGCTGATGCCGATGCTGGCGCGGATGGCGTATTCGCTGCCGTCGATGAACAGCGGCTGGCGAATGGCGGTTTGAATGCGCTCGGCGACCTGGCGCGCATCGAGCAGCGCCTGGGCGCTGGTCTTGCCAAGATTCTCGACGATGACGATGAATTCATCCCCGCCCGGACGCGCCACCGAGTCGTCGCCATGCACGCAGGCGAGCAGACGGCGGGCAATCTCGATCAGCGTCTTGTCGCCCACGTCATGGCCCTGGGTGTCGTTGATCGCGCTGAAGTCGTCGATGTCGATAAAGAGAATGGCGCCATGCTGGCCGGTGCGCCGACTGGAGAGCAGCGCCTGTTGCAGACGGTCGAGCAGCAGACGCCGGTTGGGCAGATTGGTCAGCACGTCGTAGTAGGAGAGGCTGTGAATCTTGGCCTCGGCCTGCTTGTGTTGCGACAGGTCGAGAAAGCTGCCGACATAGTTGGTGATGGCGCCGTCGTTGTCGGTCACGGCGGCGATGTTCAGCCATTCCGGGTAGATTTCGCCGTTTTTGCGGCGGTTCCAGATCTCGCCTTGCCAGGCGTGCTCGCTGGCGATGCTCTCCCACATCTCGCGGTAAAAGGCGGCATCGTGACGCCCGGATTTCAGGATGGCGGGGGTTTGACCCATGACCTCCGCCGCGCTGTAGCCGGTGGTCGCGCTGAAGGCGCGGTTGACCCTGAGAATCTGTCCCTTGTGGTCGGTGATGAGCATGGACTGCTGCGACTCGAAGGCGGTGGCCGCGATGCGCATCTCACGTTCGGCCTCTTTCAGGTGGCTGATGTCCTCGCTGAAGATGATGATGCCGCCGATGTCTCCATTGGGGCGATGCCAGGGGCGCACCTCCCAGCGCACCCATTGCACCCGTCCGTCGGGGCGCTCGAAGCAGTCGCAGTCGGCGCGCAACACCTCACCCGCCAGGGCGCGGCGGTGTACCTCGCGCCAGCGCTCGGGCACTTCGGGGAAAATCGCGTAGTGATGGGTTCCGATGATGTTGCGATCTTCAAGTCCGTAGTCGCTCATCCAGCGGCGGCTGATGGCGATGTGGTGCAGGTCGCGATCAAGCATGGCGAGCGCCGCCGGGGCGTTCTCGATGAACAGACGCAGCGTCAGCTCGCTCTGGGCGAGTTGGCGATAGCCCAGGTGCAGCAGCGCGAAGAGCCCCAGGGCGGTGATGAACACATAGAAGAGATCCTTGAAGGTCTGAAGGGCGGTGAGAAGCCTGGGCCCCTCAACGAAGAGGTTGAGCAGCCAGTCGGACAGCAGAATCCAGCCCAGCGCGAAGGCCAGGTAGATGAGGGTGATGCGCAAGGCCGGGTTGGGCGACTCGGATGGTTTCATGGGATTGGCGGGCGCGCGCTTCCGATTCCTGGGAACCCCACTATAACGGCCTTGCCCAGGCGGGCCAATGGACTTGACTCAGGGCGCTGCGCCACGCGAGCCGCTGATCGGGCGCGGCGGCGCGTGGCTTAAAGATAAAGCGGCGCCATGCGCCGCCAGTAGTAGCCCTGATGCGCGCGGCTGTCCCATTCGTGCAGGGCGTGCCAGATGCCCTTGTCCCAGAGCACGCGGCTCACATGGCGATTGTTGTCGATGAAGGGATCCTCGCGGCCCACCACCAGAACGATATCCATGCGGCGCAGCGCGTCGAGCCGCCAGTGGCAGTCGAGGTTGGGCAGGAACTGCGCCGGGGTGTGGAAATACACCAGTTCGTCGCGGTAGCCGTCGAAGAGGTCGCGGAAGTGCTCGACATTGAGTGTTAAATCGAAGCGTCCCGAGAAGGCGGCGAGCTTCTGGAAGAGATGCGGGTGGCGAAAGGCGATGTTGGCGGCATGGTAGGCGCCGAGGCTGCATCCGTGCGCGATGGTGCAGGGATGGGGGTTTTTGGCCGCCATCAGCGGCAGCACCTCGTGGAGAATGTAATCCTCGAAGGCCTGATGGCGGCGGATGCGATCGGCCGGGTGACACCAGTTGCAATAGAGCCCCTCCCAGGCGAGGCTATCGACGCAATAGAGCTGAAGCTGACCTGCCTCCAGCTTGTGACGAATGGCCTCGACGATGCGCAGATCTTCGTACTCGTGAAAACGCCCGTCGCGCGTCGGAAACACCAGAACCTTGGCCCCGGCGTGACCGAAGACCAGCAGTTCCATGTCGCGCCCCAGGCGGGGGCTGTACCAGCGGTGATATTCGCGATTCATGCGGTCGGACTCGGCACTTGAGGGGCGAGCCGAACCGCGAGAGGCCGACTAGAGGCCGCAGAAGAAGGCCCGCAGTTCGGACAGGAGTTCGCGTTCCTGGCGCGCGCGCTCGGGATAATCGAGATGTCCTGCGTCGAGCACGAAGAGGCGCTTGGGGGCCGTGATCGCGTTGTAAATGGCGAACTGGCCGGGCGGCGCCACCACCGGATCGACAAGGGCCGCCGCCAGATGCATGGGTTGGCGAATCTCGGCGGCGGCAACCGCAGCATCGTAGTACAGCAAGGTTTCCAGCAGGTGACCGTGATAGCGGGCGAATTCCTGCACCGCCGCAGCGCTTCCCGTGGTGGGCAGCTCAAGCCGCAGCGCCTGATGTCCGAAGCTCGGCACGTTGAGATGGGCGCGCGCGAGACGCTCTTCCCAGGGCAGGGCGAGCGCCCCGATGCCGCCGCCGAAACTGATGCCCAGGTAGCCGAGGTGACCGGCCAGCGAGGGGATGAGCGCGAGCAGGGCGCTCACCCCCATCCAGACATCCTCCACGCAGCCGCCGAGAATGTAGCGGTCGCGCTTGTCGATGTCGTGCAGCACATGCCAGCGCGCTTCCTCGGAAATGGGCGCATGGCGGCTGAGCCCCAGACCGCGAAAACAGAGCGCCAGATAGGCCGCCTCCGGATCGGGCAGGTCGAGCGGGGGCGCCTCGAGGCCGCCATAGCCATGCCCCAAAAGATAGCCGCGCGCCGGGGCTCCGTGGCGAGGACGCAGCAGCCAGCCGCGAATCGTCAGGGTATCGGTCGAGCGATAGCGGATTTCCTGAATCAGAAAGTGCTCATGGCGCAGTGGGCTCGCGCAGAGCTGGGGCATGGGGTCGAGCGCGAGCATGCGCTGGTAGCGCGCGCGCCAGAAGTCGGCGAAATCGGCGGGGCCT
>JAFGTZ010000295.1 GCA_016938795.1 Chromatiaceae bacterium
ACGCTAGGCGCAAGACCCGTGGAAGCGGCTTCCAGCCGCGAGCCGACAGCGAGCCCCTTGCAGACACGCGTGCCACCGTGCCTGCCGGCCAGTGCTGATCCCGGGTTTCCAACCTCAGCGCGGGGGTTCTCGCGGCTAAAAGCCGCTTCCACAGGCGGTTCTCAGCCGTAGGGTGAACAGCCTTCGAGCCTTGCGTGTTTCTCCCTCTCCCGATCCGATCAGCTCAAAGGCCAGACGCTTAGTTGAGCTGAATCCGCTCGCCCCAGGGCACCTCGGCGCCGCCCTTCACCAGCCAGAGCACCGGATAGTCGGGCGCCCGGGCCGGAAAATCGCCGCGCGCATCGGTGAAATAGAGCAGCAGGTCGGGCCTTGGGCCCCAGCGCTCCACCCAGTCGAACACCGGCGTGAAGCGCGTGCCCCCGCCTCCGCCAAGACGCGCCGGCCAGGGGGTGCGCTCCCAGGGCTCGCACTGAAGGGGCGCCTCGGGGCTCAGCTCCGCGTCGCACGGCAGCACGCTGAGACGTGCGCGCACCTGCCCCTTGAGCGCGTCGAGTTCGGCGATGAAGGCGGCCAGTTCCTGTTCGCGAATGGAGCCCGAGGTATCGAGCCCCACCACCAGCTCCACCCGCTCGCCGCGCAGGGCGGGCAGGATGAAGTCGCCCTCGCGCCGCGCGGGCCGCTGATAGCTGTAATCATCGCGCCCCAGACGCGAAAGATGATGCGCGAGGAGTTCGCGCCAGGGCAAGGCGGGGCGCAACAGATGATCGACCAGGCGCGCCAGCTCGCCACCTAGCCGCCCCGCGCCTTGCGCCTGCTGGGCCGCGCCGGCGAGACGCTCACGCCACTGCCGAGCGAGACGCTCGCGCGCCTCTGGTCCCGGCTCGGGCGGCGGCGCGAGCGCCATAGCCGCCCCCTCTGGCGCCACCCCATCAGCCGCCCCAGCCGCACGCCCCTGCCCGGCCGGCTCGGCGCCCGCTTCGGCACCTCCGGTCTCGCGCTCGCCGGCGCGCCCACCCTGCCCCTCGGCCTCCTCGGTCTGCGCCTCGTCGGACTCAGTCTCATCGAGCAGCGGATAGATCTCCTCGGCGCTCAAGCCAACAAAGAGCCTGGAGAGCGCCGCCTCGGCCTCGGGCGGCGGACTGAGCCCCGCATCCAGCAGCAGCGGATGGATGGCCAGATCGCAGGCCAGCTCCCAACGCCGGCGCTCGCGCTGGCCACGCCGGGCAAGATGCCCAAGCGCACAACGCAGCGCGGCCTGAGCCAGGCAATACTGGATCTGCGCCAGGCTTAGAGCCGCCAGATAGTCGGGGTTGTAGTAAAAGGCGCGCGCGTCCGTGCTGGTCGTCGGACACCAGGAGGGCGCCGCTGGGCGCGGCGGCAGATGCAGCACCAGGGCGCCGAGAAAGGGCTGGTCGAGAATGAGTCGGGTGCGCGCGGCGGCCAGACGCACCTCGAGCGCCGTCTCAGGCATGGAAGATCACCTCGGACACCAGCCGCGCCCAGGGCGCAAAGGCCGGCACCTCAAACAGCTCATCGCCCAGGGCGCGATGCAGATCGGCCACCAGCATGACCCCCATCTCGCGCGCGGCAAAGCGCCCCGCGTAGTCGATGATGTGACCCAGGGCGCGCCGACGCTCCGCGACCCCGCCCTGCTCGCGCAACTGCCGCGCACGCGCCACCAGGGCGCTGGCCACGGCATACTGAAGGTCGATGGCGGCGGGCACCTCAACCTCGACGCCAGCGAGAATGGCGTCGAGGTCGGGGAGCTGCTCCAGACTCTCGATGAAGGCCGCCAGTTCAATGCCGGCGGAGTCTCCCACGCAGGCCTGGAGCGCGCCACGCAACAGTTCGGGCTCCTCGCCGAACTTGCACAGCGCCCGATGCGCGAACTCCCAGGAGCGCGGCGTCAGGAAGGCCACCGGATTGTGCGCCGGATCGAACGCGAAGAGCCGATCGGGGCGAAAGCGCAGAAAGGCGATGAGCCGCGCGTCGATCCCCGCGCCATGCGCCCAACTCACCCAGTCGTCGAGATGGGTGTCGAGCGTGAAATGGGCAAAGCGGTTGGCGAGCGGGGCCGGCATGCTATAGGTGACGCCACGATCGCCCTGGCGGTTGCCGGCGGCGAAGATGGCCCAGCCCGGCGGCACCCGGTAGTCGCCCAGACGGCGGTCGAGAATAAGCTGATAGGCGGCGGCTGAGACCACCGGCGGGGCCGAGTTGATCTCGTCGAGAAAGAGCACGCCGCAGGCGCCATGGCGTTCGGTATCGGGCAGCATGGAGGGCACCGCCCAGTCCACCCGCTCGCCGCTGCGAAAGGGAATTCCGCGCAGATCGCTCGGTTCCATCTGCGAGAGGCGAATGTCGATCATGGGCGCCGCATGACGCGCGGCCACCTGCGCCACCAGTTGCGACTTGCCCACGCCCGGCGGCCCCCAGAGCATCACCGGCGTGTGATGCCCCTCGGCGGCGCTGAGAAACTCTCGGTCGAGAATGCGGCTGACTTCGGCGGGACGCATGGCGCTTTCATCTCCTCTCTGCGGCCAGGATAGCCATCCGTGAGACACTGGGGGCAGGCCGAAAAATTCACAGCACAAAAGTGCGAATTATCATTGCAGAAGGCTCTCACCCCAATCGTCTTGTCAACTATTAGAAATCCGCTGTATTCTTATGTCCCTCGCGTACATGGCCAGTTCGGGCCATTCGCCGTCCGAGAGCCAAGAGGACACAGGGGCCGCGCGACCCGCAAAGGCGCGGCCTGCAAACAGATAACAATCGACCGCGCCGATCGGCTCGATGCCTAAGGCGCACCACGACATCAGCTCGGAGACCCGGACCAATGAACCAGTTCTACTACGACGCCGTGACCAAAATGGAACAGCTCGGCGTCGATGACGACTACATTCAGGGCTGGCAGTGCGGCTTTTTGCAGAATCCCAAGCGCGAGGAGCAGCGCCTGACCGAGGCCTACGAGGCCGGCTACAACGACGGCGAGGAGAAGAACACCGATAACTTTAACGACTGGGTCAAGCACTGAGCCAGCTCGCCGCCCCTGCTTCCGCCTCATCCAACGCCGGCCTCAAGCCGGCGTTGTTCGTTGTATAGCTCTCAGGCGCAAGACCCGTGGAAGCGGCTTCCAGCCGCGAGCAGACAGCGAGACCCTTGCAGACACGCGTGCCACCGTGCCTGCCGATCAGTGCTAATCCTGGGTTCTCAACCTCAGCGCGGGGTTCTCGCGGCTGAAAGCCGCTTCCACCAGTGCTGATCCCGGGTTCTCAACCTCAGCGCGGGGTTCTCGCGGCTGAAAGCCGCTTCCACAGGCGATTCTCAGAGACGAGGGTGCGCATTACGGCCCCCGGCACCCCCCGGCTACCCGGCTGGCTCAGTCGGACAGCTGGGCGCCTCCATGAAGGCTTCGAACGCCTCCACCGGCATGGGGCGGCCAAAGTAATAGCCCTGAAATCCCCGGCAGCCGCTCTCGATCAGAAAGCGCAGCTGGCGCTCCGATTCCACGCCCTCGGCAATCACCTCCAGCCCCATGCGCGAGGCCAGCGCGATGATGGTCTCGACCAGATTGGCATCGTCGCGATCGTGGTGGATATCGCGCACGAAGGAGCGGTCGATCTTCAGCTCGCTCAGCGGCAGACGCTTGAGATAGGCGAGCGAGGAATAGCCGGTGCCGAAGTCGTCGAGCGAGAAGCGAATGCCCAGTCGGCGCAGATGGCGCATCTTCTCGGCGGCCGCCTCCACGCTGCCAAGCACCACGCTCTCGGTCACCTCCAGCATCAGCCGCCTGGGATCGGCCCCGCTCTCGGCAAGCACGCGCTCCACCGAGTCCACAAAACCGTCCTGGGCAAACTGCAAGGGACTGACATTGATCGCCACGCTGTGCGGCGGACTGGCCGACCAGGCCGCCAATTGCCGGCAGGCCGAGCGCAGCACCCAGTCACCCATCGCCAGAATCTGCCCGTTCTGCTCGGCGATGGGGATGAAGTGATCCGGCCCCAGCAGGCCACGCTCGGGATGGTTCCAGCGCACCAGCGCCTCGGCCCCCACCAGACGCCCGTCCTGATCGACCTGGGGTTGATAGTGCAGACAAAGCTGATCCTCGGTCAGCGCCCGGCGCAGTTCGGTCTGGATGCGCAGACGCTCCTCGACCGCCGCCTGCATCTCGGGCAGAAAATGACGGAAGGTGTTGCGCCCCTCGTCCTTGGCGCGATACATGGCGGTATCAGCCTTGCGGATGACATCGTCGGGCGAGCGCGCATCGCCCGGAAAGAGCGCAATGCCCATGCTGGCCGTGACATGCAGCTCCTGCCCGCCGACCAGGCAGGGTTGCGTCAAACTATCGAGAACCTTCACCGCCACCTGCTCGGCGCGCGCCGCCGCGCGCTCCTCATCGTCGGCCAGCTCCGAGAGCAGCACCACGAACTCGTCGCCGCCCAGGCGTGCCGCCGTGTCCTCCTGGCGCTGCGTTGCCTTGAGCCGTTCGCCAACCTCCTGCAAGAGGCAGTCGCCCACCGGGTGGCCCAGCGAGTCGTTAATGGTCTTGAAGTTATCGAGGTCGATGAACAGCAGAGCACCCACATGACCGTGACGCCGGGCGCGCGCCAGTGCCGTGCCCAGATGCGACAGCAGCAGATGCCGATTGGGCAGTCGGGTCAGGCTGTCGTGGCTGGCCTGGAAGTGCATTTCGGTCTCGGCATGATGGTGCATCACGCCCATGCTGAGGATGTCGGCCACACGGCGCAGAAAGGCCGCCTCGGCCGGATCGCGCGCATGATCGGGCGGCAGATGGCAGGCCAGCACGCCGAGCACCCGTTCGCCGCGCATAATGGGCACGCTGTATTGCCCAAGGCTCGGCTCGCAGCAGCCGCGCTTGAGCGCAGCCGCCCCGCCCAGCCCTCCAACCTGCACAATCTTGCGCCGGCGCGCCGCCTCGCTGCAGAGACAGCCGCCAAGACCGATCCGCTGACAGACCTCGGACCCCATGCCCGCGCCCAGCCGCGCGGCCACCAGGCGCATACCTGCCAGCGGCGCCTGCGCGCTCGCCGGGCGCGCGAGCAGCTCCTCGGCCAGAAAGATGCAGCCGCTACGCTGGGCGCTCAGCCAGGGCAAGGCATTGAGCAGGGTAGCGAGACAGCGCTCCAGATAGGGCTCCAGCGCCAGGGGTTCGAGCGAGAGGCGCAGCAGCTCGCCGAGCACCTGTTCCTCGGCCACCTTGCGCTCGATGGTGCGCCGCTGCGCGTGCAGCGCCGAAAGATCCACCACATGCCCCACATAATGCGTCACGTCGAGACGCGCATCGAGCACGGCGGTCACGCTCAGCCACACCGGGATGCGCTCGCCGGTCTTGCGCAGACAGAGCGCCTCGCCGGTCCATTGCCCCGCGCGGCGCAAGGCGTGACGGATGCGCGCGAGCAGCCGGGGATCGCCATCGCTGGCCTGAAAGACCTGCGGATCGCGCCCCATCACCTCGGTCTCGGCATAGCCGGTGAGACGCAGAAAGGCGCGATTGACCCGTAGAATGCGCGCCTCGGCATCGGTCATGAGGATGGCCTCATGGGTCTCGAAGGTCGAGGCGGCCAGACGCAGCTCCAGATCGCTCGACTTGAGGTTGAGGGCGAGCGCCTTGAGAAAATGCGCCAGATCGCCCAGCTCGTCATCGGCGAGCCGGGGCATGGGATAGTCGAACTGACCGGCCTGTATGGCCGCGATCGCCTGACGCTGGGCGGCGAGAAAACGACGAAAATAGCCTGCCGTGAGCAGCCACAACCCCAGCGTCAGCAGCAGCGCCAGGCCCAGCAGGGCGTAGAGCGTGATTTCCAGCTGCCGGCGATCACGCTCATCGCGCGCCTCGATGGCAAAGATCGTCTCATTGGCCAAGCGTGCGAGCTGGTCGAGGAGCTGGCGCAGCTCGGCTTGGCGCTCGCGAATGGTCTGATAGTTGTCCGCATTGCGCTCGGCCTGCTGAACCAGATCGAGCAGTTTAACGCGCGCGTCCTCATCCGCCATGAGCGGCCCAAGCTCGGCGGCCTGCACACGCAGCTCCGCAATCCAGGCCGGATTGCGCTCGTGATACCAGCGATTGCACAGCCACAGCACACGGTCGAGTCGCGCCTCGACCTCAGGCGCATGGACCTTGGTCACGCCCTGGAGCCAATAGCCAGAGAAAAAGGCGAAGGTGGCCTCGGGAAAGGCGCGATCAACCTTGTAGCGCTCGCTCAGTTCGTCGTAGAAGCGCCCGTAACTCGCGAGCGTTGCCCGCACGCTCAGCAAGCTTGCACGCCTCTGGGCATCCAGCGGCGGACTGAGCGCCAGGAGCCGATCAACCAGCGCACCCGCGCGCGCCAGCTCGGTCTCCATGTCGGCATGTTCGAACAGATCCGACTCCTGCGGTGTGGGCGGATGCAGATTTTGCAGCGCCCGAAGCTGCACGCGAAAATCGCTGAGCAGGCGCAGCGCGTGTCGGCTGTCGTGCAGGACGTTGAGCCCGTAGGCCAGCCACAGCGCCAGCGCCAGGGTCACCGCGAAGAGACTGGAAAAGCTTGCGAAAACCTTTTTCCAAAGCGAGACGCGCATCAGCAGGCAATCCGCTCGCCCGGGAGGCGCGCCCATCCGCACCGCTGGAAGACACCTGACTGTCTTACGCACATCTGCCGGGTCGCTCCACTGATCGCCACCGTGCCAGAAAAAAGCTCGGGCGCGAGTTTGACAGGGGAGTCACATCCCTGCAAATCCCTTGACACGCCGGGGTCTTAATACGCATGGGTGAGCGTGGCATGCGCCTGCGGCGCAGCGCCCCTAATGCGCGCGTCTCAGGGTCTGCAAGGGCGGTTGCACCAGGAGCGGATAGGTTGCGGCGGTGCCGGCAGCGCCGACAGCCAGGGCCGATCCCAGAATGCCGCCCAGCCACAGCCAGGGATTGAGACTGAAGGGCAGCTCAAAGAGCTGCACCGCCAGCATCCAGCCGATCAGCTCGGCAAAGATCACCGCCAGCAACCCGGCCAGGGCGCCGGCGATCGCAAACTCCAGCGCCAGGGCGCCGAGCAAGGCGCGCCGCCCTACCCCGAGGGTTCGCAAGACGCCATGCTCGGCGCGGCGCTGCTCCAGGCTGGCCTGAATGCCCGCGATCATCACCAGCAGCCCGGCAGCCAGCGTCAAGAGAAACACCGACTCAACCGCCAGCACACCGCGCTCGATGACCGCGCGCACCTCGTCAATAAGCGCCTCCACATCGAGCAGGGTCAGGCTCGGGAAGCGGCGCACCAGCTCGGGCAGCAACGCCTCGGCGCGCGCGTCCAGATGGATGCTGGTGAGAAAGGTTGCAGGCTCGGCGCCGAGCAGCGCAGGCGACCCGATGACGAAAAAGTTCACGTTGAAGCTGTCCCACTGCACCTCGCGCAGACTGGTCACGGGCGCGCTGAGTGAGCGGCCATTGACCTCGAAGGTGAGACGATCGCCCAGCCGGATGCCAAGCGTCTCGGCCAGCTCGCGCTCGACCGAAAAGGCCGGCTCGGCCCCGGCATCCGTCCACCACCGGCCCTCAAGAATGCGGTTATCGGCCTGCGGGCGCTCACTGTAGCTCAGGTTAAACTCGCGCGCAGCGAGCCGCTGGGCGCGGGCATCCGGGTAATCCGAGGGCTCGATGGCGCGCTCGGCAATGCCGGTGAGACGTCCGCTAATCATGGGATAGAGCTCGACCTCGCCCAGTCCCTGCGTGCGCAGCCAGTCCTTGAGCGGCTCGACCTCGTGCGGCTGGATGTTGAGCAGAAAGTGATTGGGCGCCTCCTCGGGCAGGGTCTCGCGCCAGCTCTCGAGCAGATCGAGGCGCACCACGGCCAGCAGCAGCAGCGCCAGAATGCCGAGCCCGAAGCCGCCGATCTGAAGCAACGCCAGCCCCGGACGGCGCGTCAGCCCGGCCAGCGCCAGACGCGCCAGACCGCGCGCCTCGCGCGCCAGCCGGGCGGCAATCCACAGCAGGACGCCCACCACGGCCAGCAGCGCGAGGCCCGCGCCGAGCAGCCCAAGGAGCAGCTTCCAGGCCAGGGCGAACTCACCCGCGCGCCACCAGATGAGCCCCGCAAACACCGCCAGCGCAAGCCCAAGCGTCAGCCACATGGATGCCGGCGGCGCGCCCAGGTCGCCCCGCAGCGCCCGCAGCGGCGACACCCGCGCCAGACGCGGCAGCGGCGGCAGGGCAAAGCCAAGCAGCAGCGCAAGGCCCGTCACCACACCCGCCACCAGGGGAGCCAGGGATGGCGCGGGCAGTGCCGCGCCAAAGCCCTCAGCGAGCAGGGCCACCAGCCCGAACTGCGCCAGCCAGCCGAGCGCCACACCAAGCAGACTGGCGCCGAGCGCCAGGAACAGCAGCCGCAGCGCGAAGAGCCTCAGCAGCAGATGACGGCGCATGCCCAGACAGCGCATGATCGCCACCGCCTCGGTCTGGCGCTCGACCAGACGATGGCTCGCGAGCGCCATGGCCGCGCCCGCCACCAGCAGGGTGGCGAGCGTGGCCAGATGCAGAAAGCGCGTGGCGCGCTCCACGGCGGTGGCAAACTCGGGGCGCGCGCTGGCGGCATCGCGCAGCTCCACACCCGGCGTCAGCCGCGCCTCAAGCCAGCGGCGATAGTCGGCCAGCGCGCCTGGCTCGCCGGCAATCAGCAGCCGATGGGTGGCGCGACTCGCCGCGCCGAGCAGGCCCGTGGCGTCGAGATCGGCGCCATTCATGAGCACGCGGGGTGCGAGATTGAAGAAGGTCGCACCCGCATCGGGTTCGTGCGAGAGAATGGCGCCCAGGCGCAGGCGCGCCTCGCCAAGCCCGAGCATCGCCCCCAGGGGCTGGTCGAGCAGATGGAGCAGGCGCGACTCCACCCAAAGTTCTCCCGGCGCGGGCGGCCCCTCAGCACTCGCCTCGGGAGCCTCGGGCGCGGCGCGCAGCCGCAGGCGACCGCGCAGCGGATAGCCGCCCTCGACCGCCTTGACGCGCACCAGCTGGGGCCGCCCATCGGCCAGCACCACGCTGCGAAATTCCACCAGGGCGCTGGTCTCAAGGCCGCGCGCCTCGGCCTCGGCGCGCCAGAACGCGGGCAGCGGAGTGCCCGACTCGATGGCCAGATCGGCGGCGATGAGCGCACTGCCCTCGCGCGCCAGGGCGCGCTCGATGCGATCGCTGAAAAAGCCCACCGCGCTCACTGCCGCCACCGTCAGCACCAGCGCCGCCGCAAGCAGCGACAGCTCACCGCTGCGCCAGTCCTGCCGCAGCAGCCGCAGCGCCAGACGCCAGGCGCTCATGCCAGCGCCTCCAGACGTCCCGCGCGCATGGCCAGACGGCGGTCGCAACGCTCGGCCAGACGCGGATCATGGGTCACCAGCACCAGGGCCGCCCCCGCCTCGCGCTTAAGATCGAGCAGCAAATCAATGATGTGCTCGCCGGTCTCATGATCGAGATTGCCGGTTGGCTCATCAGCAAAGAGCACCTCGGGCCGGGGCGCCCAGGCGCGCGCAATGGCCACCCGCTGCTGCTCGCCACCCGAGAGCTGACGCGGAAAGTGACGCGCGCGCGCACTCAGACCCACCCGCTCAAGCGCCTCCTCGGCGCGCCGTTCGGGCTCTGTCGCGCCGCTGAGTTCGAGCGGCAGGAGCACGTTCTCGCGCGCATTCAGGGTGGGCAAAAGCTGGAAATTCTGGAACACGAACCCCACTCGACCGTTACGCAGGGCCGCGCGACCGTCCTCGTCGAGCTGGTCGAGCCGTTCGCCGCACAGCCAGACCTCGCCGCTGGTGGCGTCGTCGAGCCCGGCGAGCAGACCGAGCAGGGTGGACTTGCCCGAGCCCGAGGCGCCAAGAATAGCCACGGCCTCGCCCGGGTTCACACGCAGCTCCAGGTCATTGAGGATAGTCAAGGCCCCGGCAGGGCCGTTAACATGCTTGCCCAAGGCCACCGCCCGCGAGACTGGCTCAGGTTCTCCAACTGTCATGATCCGTTCACTCCTCATTCTGTTCCTGCTGATCTGGCCCTGGTCACTGGGTGCCGCATCCGAGAAGCCCCCGCTCGTGCTGGTGCTGGGCGATAGTCTGAGCGCCGCTTATGGCCTGGATCGCGAGGCCGGCTGGGTCAGCCTGCTCGCTGCGCGTCTGCGCGCACTCTCGCCCGAGGCGCGCGTTGTCAATGCCAGCGTCTCGGGCGAAACCACCGCCGGCGGTCTGAGCCGACTGCCCGCGCTGCTCGACACCCATCAACCCCAAGTGGTCATCATCGAGCTCGGCGCCAACGATGGCTTGCGCGGATTCGATCCGGCGCTGATTCGCGACCGGCTCGCCCGTCTCATCGAGACAGCGCGTGCGCGCGGCGCCGAGGTGCTGCTGCTCGGCGTGCGGCTGCCGCCAAACTACGGTGCGGCTTACACCCAGGGCTTTCAAGCAATCTTCCAGGCGCTTGCCGAAACACATGGGGTGGCGCTGGTGCCAACCATGCTGGCCGGCATCGCCGAGGATCGCCAGCTCATGCAGGCCGATGGACTGCACCCGATCGCTGCGGCACAACCGCAGATTCTCGCGAACATCTGGCCCAGACTGGAGCCCTTGCTGCAGGCGGCGCTCAACATGCCGATCCCCTTATCAACCGACTGAGGCTGGTCACTGACCGGACCACCCTGTTCGAAGGAGCCACAGCACCATGCATCGCGTCACCATCGTCGGCAGCGGATTTGCCGCCCTCGCCGCCCTCCAGGAATTGCGCCGGGCCAGTCCCGACCTTGAGATCACGGTGGTTAGCCCGAGCCCCGAGTTCGTCTATCTGCCGGGGCTGATTTGGATTCCCAGCGGTCGGCGTCGCGCCGAGGATCTGCGCATCCCGCTTGGTCGCTTCTTCGCGCGTCATGGGGTGCGACATCTCACCGCCCGGGCCACCGGGCTGCGCCATGGCGGGCGCACACTCGACACCAGCGAGGGACCGGTCAACAACGATGGGCTCATCATCGCGAGCGGCGGGCGTTTTCTCAAACATCTCCCCGGCATCGAGCAGGTCATCACCCCCTGCGAGGGCATCGCAGCCGCCGAGCGCATTCGCGAGCGTCTCGCCACACTTGAGCAAGGCAGCATCGCGGTTGGCTTCGCCGGCAATCCCAAGGAGCCCACCGCCATGCGCGGCGGCCCCATGTTCGAGTTCATCCTCGGGCTCGACACCCAGTTACGCGAGGAGGGACGGCGCGAGCGCTTCCGTCTGGTCTTCTTCAGCCCCGCGCCCCAGCCCGGCAACCGGCTCGGACCGCGCGCCGTCGAACGGCTCTTCGCCGAGATGCGCCGGCGTGGCATCGAGACCCATATCGGGCACAAGCTCAAGGGCTTCAGCGAGCGCGAGGTGCTCACCGAAGGGGGCAATGTCGCCGCTGATCTCATCCTCTTCATGCCCGGCATGACCGGCGATGCCTGGTTCGACGCCACCGAACTGCCACGCTCGCTCGGCGGCCTGCTGCTCGCCGACGCACGCGGACGCCTCAATGCCGAGGGGGTCGAACGGGTCTATGTGGCGGGCGATTCGGGCAGCTATCCCGGCCCCGACTGGATGCCCAAGCAGGCGCACATGGCACGGCTCCAGGGCATCGCCGCCGCGCGCAACCTGCTCGCTGAATGCGCGGGCGAGATGCCGAGCACCACCTTCAAGCCCGAGCTGCTTTGCATTGTGGATACCAACCGCGAGGGCATGCTGGTGCTGCGTACCGAGCGGCTGCATCTGGCCCTGCCCCGCTCGCGCTTCTTTCACTGGCTCAAGCGCGGCTTCGAGTGGCTGCACCTGCAACGCTATCGCTGAGCAACAGGCCCAAGGTCGATATCCAACCGAGGGGAGCCGCCTGTTCGAGGAGCAGGCGGGACGCCTATGCACCCCGCAGAGCGATCAGCTAGCGCGGCGCACCCCATCCGTCGCGCGCACCACCACGCTGCCCACCGGCAGCCCGAGATCCTCGGCGATGACCGCGCACTTGGCCTGGAGCAGAAAGACGATGGGGGCATCGACCGTGCTCAGGGTTTCGTAGTTGGCCTGCCCCTTGGCGATGATGAGATCGGCCTTGACGAAGCGCTCGCGAAAGGCGGGCGAGCATTCCGGAAGAGGTGTGCCGGGCGCGTCGCTGCCGCTGTCAATGAGTTCGACCAGCGGGGGCACAAGCCCCGCCGCCTCGGCATCGGCGCGGGTGGCGTCGTTGATGATGGGCGCGGCCTTGACCGCATAGGTCAGGGGGCGGTCGAGCCATTCGATGAAAGCCCGGTCGAAGACGGTTTCACCCGTGTTGTCGGCGAGATAGAGCAGGGACTCGGCCCGCTCGAGCGCCGCGCGCAGCGGCTCGAGCCCCTCGCCCACCAGAGGCGCGTGCAGCACCCGTTCCAGGGTGGCCTCCAGATCGTAGGCGGCCAGCGCGCCGTCGTCGATGATGTTGCCGGCGATGGCGATGCGCACGGCGGTTTCAAAGGCATCGGGGGCGGCGGCAAGGCGCGCGCGCAGCTCGGGCAGCAGGGCCAGCGCCCGCTCGGTGGCCGCGCGCTTGCTCTCGGCGTAAGGGTCGCTCACGCCGGTGCACTCGCGCACCAGCCGATGGATGCGCGCCCCGATCTCGGGCGGCGTGGCCCCTGGTGGCAGCGCCTGAAGCTGCTCCATGGTGGCCAGCAGCAGATGGCGCTGAAGATCGGCATCGGCCCCGGCGCGGCGCGCCGCGCTCAGGGCCTGGCGCATGAAACAGGGCCAGCAGTCGAGATAGATTCTCATGCGTCCATCCGCCCGCGCCTAGCCACCCTGCTTCTGGCGCAGCAACTCATGATGATAGGAGCCCTCGCGCAGCAACTTGGCGCCGCACTTGGGACAGCGCTCATCCTGGCAGGGAACCCCGTTGCGATGGGGGGCGCGATAGTCGCACTTGGGGCAAAAGCAAAACCCACCCGCGCCCATGTCATGACGTGCTTGACCCGGCATCTCGATTCCTCCATGTAATATCCGACAATGGATGTCGAGATTATCCGCCCCCCTCCTCCGCTCGGCATTGATCATTCGCAGC
>JAFGTZ010000296.1 GCA_016938795.1 Chromatiaceae bacterium
CGATTGGCGCGCATGGCGTCGGTGATCTCGTAGGCAAGCTGGCTGGCCTGGGTGCGCAGCGCCGCCCCGCGGTTGAGCTTGAGCGAGACTCCGTGCAGACCGGCTAGCCCGAGCAGCCCGACGCTCAGCACCAGCACCGCCACCAGCACCTCGATGAGGGTGAAGGCGCGCTGGCGGCGCGGCAATGCGATGTGGCGTGCGCGTGACATCCTGACACCCTCAGGTGGCGGAGCAGGCTTTGCGCTCGATGCGCGCCCGGCCCGTGGCGTTGAGGTAGATGCAGCGGCTTTCGGAGTCGAGCTGAATCTCGAAATGGCCGTTCGCCAGGCCGCCAGCGCCGCGACTGACCCCGGTGGGCTCGAAGCTCAGAAAGTCGGCGAAGCGCTCGCCGCCGTCAATGGTGGCGCCGCTCGCGGCGGGCTGACCGAGACGCAGGGGCTGATCGCCGCCATCCAGGGCGCCGGCTGTGCCGCCATCGACAAAGACAATCCAGCCCTCCGCCCAGCCGATGCCGGTTGAGCAGCTAGGAGTTGCTGCCTCGGGATTTGCGCTGCTGCACAGGCTGACCCTGGCGCCTCGGGTGATGGCCTCGGAGCGGGCGAACTGGATGGCCGCCGAGAATTCATTGCTGAGCGCGGCGATACGATTGGTGCGCACCAGCTCCTGAAAGCTGGGCACGGCCAGGGTGGAGAGCAGCGAGGCGATGGAGAGTGTGACGACCAGCTCGATCAGGGTCAGGCCACCTTGGGTGGCTTTAATCGCGCGGCTTGCGCGATACGGGGGGCGGAATCCAGAAGACATGACGACCTCGCAGTGGTCTAGCGATCCTTAGAAACATGGCCTATCCGGCTTAATTGGCCTGGATAGGTCGGTCCGTGCTCTGCGTCTTCGGTCTGGATTCTTATGGGGTGCGGGCGTCAGGCCGCCTTGGCCTTGGCTTCACAACTCGCAGTCTAGGTTGGAAAATCCCAAAATAACAGCCTGACTAAGCGATAAAGTTTTGAATTTGCGATGGTTATCACGAATTCGCTGGATTTGTGAAGCAGTTGGCTCTGTGCTGAAGAATGCCCTGAAGCCTGTATGGGCCTATCGGCCCGGCGCGACGCAAAGACAC
>JAFGTZ010000297.1 GCA_016938795.1 Chromatiaceae bacterium
CCGATTTCGATGTCGTCCGCCTCGTCCTCGGGGCGAGCGCGGCGCAGCACGGCCTTGATGCGCGCGACCATCTCGCGCGGCGAGAAGGGCTTGGCGATGTAGTCATCGGCGCCGGTATCGAGCCCGCGCACCCGATCCTCTTCCTCGCCGCGGGCGCTCACCATGATGATGGGCACCGAGCGGGTGCGCGGGTTTTGCTTGAGCTGCTGGGCCAGCTCCAGCCCCGAGCGCCCGGGCAGCATCCAGTCAAGCAGGATGAGGTCCGGGCTTTCCGAGCCGAGCAGTTTGCGGGCATCGTCCGCATGGGCGGCCTCGATGACGCGAAATTCCGCGTTTTCGAGCGCGAAGCGGATGACCTCGCGAATGTCTGGTTCATCATCGACGACGAGGATGGTGGACATCTTCAGGGGTCCTGGGCGGTTGCGTGGAGCCTGCGCTCGGCGGTGGTTGGTCATGGGCGGCAAGGAATCTGCAGAGTTCAACGTCTGGCCGACGCGCGCCTGGCAGGAAATGGCGGAAATGTCCGCTCGGGTTCAGCGGATGTCACTGGACAGTCATTCTATGTCCGATCAGTTACAGCCGCATGACTGCGCCTTGGAGTCCTGTCCAGAATACCGTCAAACAGGGATCAATCCGTCCAGATGACGCCGCGTTCAAGCAGCCAGCGGCGCAGGCGTTCGCGCTTGGTGTCGAGCGAGCAGGTCGGGGGCAGGGCGTCGAGGTCGCGTCCGTGCTCGATGAGCAGTGCAGTGCGTTCGTTCTCGCTCAGATCGCTCCAAAGGCGGGAATTGGGTGCGGTGGAATCGGTCATGACGGAAAGACATCCGAGTCGAGGGGTGGGCTGGGCGTGGGGCAGGCCATGCGTTTTGGCTTGTCGAACGCCGGGGTGGCGGTTAGTTTAGTGCCACTGAGCCAGGGCTTCCAGGGCGTGCGCCATGCGCCTCGCGCGGAATGCCGGCCCGAGACCATGATTCCCGAGGTTGTGATGAACGAAGGCCAGACTCTGAGCAGTACGTCGATTTATCGCGGGCGCGTGCTGGAGGTTGAGCGTGAGCAGGTGCTCCTGCCCAATGGCGGCGAGATCGAGCTGGAGATTGTGCGCCATCCGGGTGGCGCGGCGGCGGTGGCGCTCGATGAGCAGGATCGCGTCTGTCTCTTGCGACAGTACCGTCATGCGGCGGGCGGCTGGATCTGGGAGCTTCCGGCCGGTCGGCTCGATCCCGGCGAGACGGGGCAGACCACGGCGCAGCGCGAACTCGCCGAGGAGGCGGGGCTGGTGGCCGGGGACTGGATTGATCTGGGATCCATGCACAGCTCGCCGGGCGTCTGTACCGAGGTCATCCATCTGTGGCTCGCGCGCGACTTGAGCGCCACCGAGCAGCAACTGGAGGCGGGCGAGCTGATCGAGGTGCACTGGTTGCCGCTCAGTCAGGCGCTCGACTGGTGTCTCGATGCCACCATTACCGACGCCAAGACCCTGGTCGGGCTCTATCGCGCCGGGGCCTATATCCGCAGCGCTCTCGAATTGCTGTCTGAAGATCCGGGCTGTTGAACATGCGTCTCTCAGTCCTGCAACATGTCCCCTTCGAAGGGCCGGGCGCCATGGGCGACTGGGCCAAGGCGCGTGGTCATGCGCTGGCGCTAACCCGCCTCTACGCAGGCGAGGCGCTGCCCGATCCCGACACCTTTGATGCGCTGCTGGTGCTGGGCGGCCCTATGGGCGTGCATGATCGCGATGCCCATCCCTGGCTGGCCGCCGAGCAGCGCCTCATCGTTGACTGCGTGGCGCGCGGCACGCCACTCATCGGCGTCTGTCTGGGCGCGCAGCTCATGGCGCTTGCGCTCGGCGCCGAGGTGCGGCGCCATCGGCATCGCGAAATCGGCTGGGCGCCCATCTGCCTGACCGAGGCGGGGCGCGCGAGCGCGCTCTTCGAGGGTGCGCCCGATTGCTTCGAGGTGCTGCACTGGCATGGCGACACCTTCGATCTGCCGCCGGGCGCGGTGCAGCTTGCCCGCAGCGCCGCTTGCGAACAGCAGATCTTTCTCTACGAGAACCGGGTGCTGGGGCTTCAGTGTCATCTGGAGGCGACGCCCGAGACCGCTCGCGCGCTGGTGGCGCACTGTGGCGACGAACTCCGGGACGCCGGCCCGCATGTTCAGGAGGCCGCCGCCATCCTCACCCCCAACACGGCGCGCGAGGCTGAGCTGCGCGCGCGTCTCTTTGCGCTGCTCGATGCCTTCTTGGCCGCCGCCCGGGCCTAGACCTCGCCACGCTCGCGCAGCATTTTGATCTGAAAGAGCGTGTTGCGCTCCTCCTCCTCCAGCGCCGAGCGGATGAAATGGATGGTGCGCCGATAGCGGGGGATGATGTTGTACTTGAGCGCGTTGACCCGCTTTTGCGCCTTGCGCTGCTCTTCCAGCAGACGGTAGAGCGCGGTCTCGACCTCGGCCAGACGGGCGAGCAACACCGCCGTTTCGGCGAGCGAGGCGCGGGTGGTGTCGAAACTGGTATCGGTGCCGAGCAGCCCCACCGGCTTGAGCGGCAGGCATTCGCTGGCCACGGATGGATATTCCACCCCGAGCGCGCGCCGTGGCAGGATATCGACGCGCAGCGCGGGCTCGGCCCCGAGCGCGGCCTGACGGATGCCGCGACTGCCGAGGCGCAGATGGCTGATGCCCAGACAGCGCCAGGCGTGGGCGAGCGCCTCTTCGGCCTGCGCGCGCAGCTGACGGTATTCGTCGAGCCGCTCGTAGACCAGACGGGTGAGCAGCTCGCGCTTGCGCTCCAGCAGGTCGTGACCCTCTTCGAGAAAGGCCTCCTGCTTTTTCAGCTTGAGCAGGGTGTTCTTGGTGGGCGGAACCTTCAGACGGGATTGGGGCATGGCGGCGCTCCTGCTCAGTCGCCCTCTTTGTAGTATTTCGCCAGATCGCTCTCCTTCATGCGGCTGAGCATGTCGCGCGGGAAGAGGCTCATGAGCTCCCAGGCCAGTTCGAGCGTGGCCTCGATGGAGCGATCCTCCGTCTCGCCCTGACCCACAAAACGCTGATCGAAGGCATCGGCGAAATGCAGATAGCGCCGGTCGCGCTCGGAGAGTTCGTCGGCGCCGATGATGGAGGCGAGGTTGCGCGTCTCCTGGGCGCGTGCATAGAGGCTGTAGATCTGCGAGGCCACCCGGGGATGATCCTCGCGGGTGTCGTCCTTGCCAATGCCGTCCTTCATGAGACGCGAAAGACTTGGCGAGATGTGTACGGGCGGATAGATGCCCTGATTGTGCAGCTCGCGCGAGAGCACGATCTGGCCCTCGGTAATGTAGCCGGTGAGGTCGGGAATGGGGTGGGTAATGTCGTCCGAGGGCATGGACACCACCGGCATCATGGTAATGGAGCCGTGACGTTCGTGGATGCGTCCGCAGCGCTCGTAAATCTCGGCCAGATCGGAATAGAGATAGCCTGGATAGCCCTTGCGCGCCGGCACGTCGCCCTTGGCGGTGGCCACCTCGCGCAGCGCCTCGGCGTAATAGGTCATGTCGGTCATGACCACCAGCACATGGCGGTCGAGATCGAAGGCGAGATATTCGGCGGCGGTGAGCGCGGTGCGCGGCAGGGTCAGGCGCTCGACCGGCGGATCATCGGCGAGATTGATGAACATCACCACATTGCGCAGCACGCCGGAGCTGGCGAATTCCTCGCGAAAGAAGCGCGCATCGGCATAGGAGACGCCCATGGCGGCGAAGACGACGGAAAAGCCGCTGTCCTCGTCCTTCAGGCGTGCCTGGCGCACGATCTGGGCGGCAAGCCGGTTATGCGGCAGGCCCGAGCCCGAGAAGATGGGCAGTTTCTGGCCGCGCACCAGCGAATTGAGGCCGTCGATGGTGGAGATGCCGGTCTGGATGAATTCGCGCGGATAGGTGCGCGCCGCCGGATTGAGGGCGGAGCCGCCGACCGGGCGGCGCAGATTGGAGAGCAGCGGCGGGCGTCCGTCGCGCGGCTCGCCGAGTCCGTTGAATTCGCGCCCCAGAATCTCGGGCGAGAGCGCGATGACCACAGGCTCATCGAGAAAGCGCACCCAGGTGTTTTCAAGGTCCAGATCCTCGGTGCCCTCGAACACCAGGATCAGCACTTCCTCATCCGAGGTGCGGATGACCTGGCCGTTGCGGATGCGTCCGGCGTGGTCCTCGATGCGGACCCGGTCGCCGAAGGCGACGTTGGGGATCTGCTTGACGACCAGCAGCCCGCCTCGGGCCTCGATGGCGGCGCGGTATTCCTTGATGCTCATGGCGCTTGGATCTCGACCTCTCGGGGCAGGATTCTTGATTTGGTATCGTGCAGGGTTGGTGCGGCGCTATTGCGTATCGAGCGCGTTTTGCTTCGTATATTCAATCCGTATCGCCTCCATGGCCTGGTCGATGTCATGGCGGAAGGCGCGGATCTGTTCGATCTGTTCGCTGGAATAGAGCGACTTGAGCCGACGCAAGCGCGCGAGAAGCGGCAGATCCTGCAACTCGGTCACCGGCACGCCAAGCTCGATGAGTGCCGCGCCGCGCTTGTAGAGCGTGATGGCCAGATCGAGCAGGGCGTACTGCTTGGCGGGCGAACAGAAGGTATCGACCGGATCGAGCGCGCTTTGCTGCAACACCGCCTCCTTGATGAGCGCCGCGCCCTCCAGCTCCCAGCGCTGGGCGTCCGAGAGCGCCTCGGGGCCGACCAGATTGACGATGCGCGAGAGTTCGGCATCGCGCGCAAGCAGCGCGAGCGCGTCGGTGCGCCGCTTCAGCCAGTCGGGATCGATCTCCTTGTGCCACCACTCGGCGGCCGTTTTCACATGGCCCGAGAAGCTCGTGACCCAGTCGATCGAGGGATAGTGGCGCGCATCGGCCAGCTCCTTCGAGAGCGCCCAGAAGGTCTCGATGATTTCCTTGGTGTGGCTGGTGACCGGCTCGGAGAAGTCGCCGCCTGGCGGCGAGACTGCGCCGATGAGGGTGACCGAGCCCGAGCCTGCACCGAAGGTTTCGACCCGGCCCGCACGTTCGTAGACGGCCGCCAGACGCGAGGCGAGATAGGCCGGATAGCCTTCCTCGACCGGCATTTGCCCCAGCCGACCCGAGACCTCGCGCAGCGCCTCGGCCCAGCGGCTGGTGGAGTCGGCGAGCATGACCACGTCATAGCCCATGTCACGGTAATACTCGGCCATGCTGAGCCCCACATAGACCGAGGCCTCGCGCGCCACCACCGGCATGTTCGAGGTATTGGCCACCAGCAGGGTGCGCTCCATGAGCTTGCGCCCGCTGTAGGGATCATCGAGCTGGGGAAAGGTTTCGAGCACATCAACCAGCTCGTTGCCGCGCTCGCCGCAGCCCACGTAGACGACGATGTCGGCGTTCGACCAGCGCGCGATCTGCTGCTGCACCACGGTCTTGCCCGCGCCGAAGGGGCCGGGGACGGCGCCCTTGCCGCCCTTGATCTGGGGGAAAAAGGTGTCGATGACCCGCTGCCCGGTGATGAGCGGCACCACGCCGTCGTCGCGCCGGGCGTAGGGGCGGGCGTGGCGCACCGGCCAGCGATGGTAGAGTCGCAGGCGATGACTGACGCCGCGCCTGTCGCGCACGCGTGCGATGACTGATTCGATGTCGTAGGCGCCAGCCGGGGCGATTTCCTCCAGCTCGCCCTCGACACCGGGCGGCACCAGGATGCGGTGGGTGATGGTCGGGGTTTCCGGCACCGTGCCGAGTACCAGGCCGGCGCTGATCGGCGCGCCGAGTTCGAGGTCAGGGTTGGGGGTGAAGTCCCATTCGCGGGCGCGGTCGAGCGCCGCGATGCTGATGCCGCGGCGGATATAGTCGCCAGACTGTGCGGCGATGCGCTCGAGCGGGCGCTGCACCCCATCGAAGATGCCGCCGAGCAGGCCGGGGCCGAGTTCGACCGAGAGCGGCCAGCCGAGGCCGCGCGCCGGTTCTCCGGGACGCAGGCCGTCGGTCGATTCATAGGTCTGTACCAAGGCGCGCGAGCCGCGCAGGATGATCACCTCGCCGAACAGACCCAGTTCGCCGATCTTGACCAGCTCGCCGCTGCGCGCGCCGGGCAGCTCGATGGTGACAATGGGGCCGTTGATGTCGCGGATGACGCCGACTCTGCTCTTCTCCGTCATGGCTTTATCCAACAAAGAGGTTGCTGGTGTCGAAGCCGCTTGGCAGCAGCCGCTCCAGAATGGTTTGTTGCAGGCGCGGGCGCAATCGCTCCAGGCGTCCCTCGAAGGTTTGATCAATGCGGATGCGTCCATCGGCGCTTGCCAGGCGCAGCCCGCCGAGCGTGTCGAGCGCCCCGGCAGCGGGTGTCAGTTCCAGTGTCTGGGTTGCAGGCGCCAGGGCGAGCACCGCCTCCCAGCGTTCATGCAGACGGTGCTGATCACGCGCATTGGCCGAGAGGATGAGGCTGTCATGCTCGATCTGCGCCGCCGACTGGGCAATGATCGCATCCAGCCAGGGCTCGTAGCGCGCCGCATCCTTGCTGAAGGCGCGCATACGCTCGGCCAGTCGCCGCTCCACGGCCTGTACCAGATTCCAGCGCATCTGATCGAGGTGGGCCTGCATCTTGAGTTCGCTCGCCTGCACGCGCTGGCGATAGAGGCGTTCGCCCTGGGCGCGCGCCAGGGACTCCTCGCGCGCCTCGCGCAGGCGCAGGCGCTCGCTCGCCTCGCGCAGAATGCTGTCGCGGCTGCGCCGGGCGCGCTCGCGGTATTCGTCGGCGAGCCGTTCGGCGCGTGCCAGGATGGCCCGTTCGAGTTCATCGACCTGATTCACGTCAGTCTGCTCCACTGTGCCGCGTCTTGCCAAAGAGGAGGTTGAGCCGCTCGGCGACCTCGCTGGCCAGCCGTGGCTCGGCATTGAGCGGGGGCACGGCAATAACCACGATGCGTCCGCCCTCGCGACGAATCCGGCGCAGGCTGGGGATATCCTGCGCCAGAACGCGCTCATCGACGATGATGAAGGCCTTGCAGCGCGCGCGGCTGAGTTCACGCAGGATGCGCTCGCTTTCGCGCGGGTCGGGATCGGCGTGGGCCTCGAAGCCGATGAGGCGAAAGCCGTCGGCGAGGCGCTCGTCGCCGAGAAAGAGCATGCGGGCCGCGCCTTGGGCGTCGTCGTCGTGCTGTTGATCCATGGCGCGAGCGACGGCCCTTAAAGCTTGTTGATGAGCAGGATGGAGATGACCAGTCCGTAGATGGCGATACCTTCGGCCAGCCCCAGATAGATGAGGGTGCGTCCCAGATTCTCGGGTTTTTCGGTGATGGCGGCGAGCGAGGCCGCACCGATGGGGCCAACGGCAATGCCGGCGGCAATGGTGGAGAGGGCCGTGGGCAGACCGGCGCCGATCATGGCGAGCCCCATGCCGATGGACATCTCGGAGACGACCGCCTCGGCGGCCAGCTCGGGGGCGGCGAAGGCCTCGCGCATCCCCAGAAACAGCAGCGCCATCTGCGCCCCGAGAAACAGCAGGAGCTGGCCGCCAAGCGCGGGACGAAACCAGCGTGGCGAGCCCAGGGTTGCGCGTGGGCGCATCTCTAGCACCAGTCCTGTGGCGATAAGGCCAAGAATGGCAAGCGACATGAGAACGACAAGCCAGGTCATAAGAAGCAGCTCCCGAGGTTAGTTTAAAGGTGGTGTGGCGCCTTGGCGCCGCGCGGCTCGGGGGCGGCGAGTCGCAGCGGCATGAATTCCTGTCCATCGCCCGTGAAATAGCGCGAAAAGCCTTCGTAATAGTGCAGTCGCATGACCTGAATGGCCACGATGCCCCCTTCGAGCACGATCACGAAGAGGTTGCCGGCGACGATCATGGCGGCTTGCCCCACCCCATGGAGCATGTCGGCCAGGGTAAAGATGGCGATCGAGAGCGCCACATGATTGAGGCTGAAGGCGGCCACACGCAGAAAGGAGAGGGTGTTCGACACATAGGACAGGATTGTCTCCAGGGTGTCGATGGTCACCACCAGCAGGCGCTCGACGGGAGGCTCGTGCTGATGGCCCCAGCAATGCCAGGCCAGCGCGAGGAGTGAGCCGGTGGACAGCAGCAGGGGCAGGGTGGCGATGCCGTCCCCTCGCGATACGCCCAGGGCAAGTGCGATCAGTGCGAGATAGAAGGTCAGATTAAAGACGCCATGATGACCAAAGAGCGCTTCGGACCACTGTCCGAGCGCCAGGCGGTTATAGATGGCGAGGATAGAGGCGAGGGTAATGAAGATCACACCCCAGCCAAGTGCGAGCGAGAGTAGATGCAGGGGGTCGTGCAGCGGGCTCATCCAGAGTGCGGGCAGGAGTTGCTCGCTCCCGAAGACGCTGCCGAACATCAGGCCAAAGCCCATGGAGGAGCATCCGGCCAGCACGCCGAAGAGCCAGAAGCGCCCCAGCCGGGGGCGAAACAGGAGTGCGGCCAGCGCGATGACGGCGCCCTGACCCAGATCGCCAAACATGCTGCCAAACATAAGCAGAAAGGTGATGGCGAACAGTGGGGTCGGATCGACCTCGCCATATTCGGGGATGCCGTACTGGCGCACCAGCAGGCTGAAGGGTGCGAGCAGGCGGCTGCGGTTGGGAACCGTGGGAACCAGCCGGCGCTCCTCGGGGAGCGGATCGCGACTGCCCAGATCGAAGGGGTGACTCAGTGTGGCGCGCAGCGTCTGTTCAAGGCCGCGCAGCGCGCGCGCCGGCACCCAGCCGGCCAGATAGATGAGGGGACCGCTGCCGCGCAGCACGGGATCGAGCGTGACCAGCGGCTCGGCCAGCCAGAGCGTTTCGCGCGCGGCGCGCAGGCGCTCGCGAAAGCCACTGCCCCAGCGCTCAAGCGTCTGTTTGGCGGCGGCGCGCTCCTCGGCAATGCGCGCGCGCTGGGCCTCCAGGTCGCGGCGACGCTCGGCGGGTTCGCGGTCGAGATCGCGCGGAATGGGCAGACTCTGGAAGCCGGCCGCGTTGAGCACGGCCTGCAGCGAACCCTCCCGCTCCTCGGCGGGACCGACGATGACCACATGGGTCTGTTCGTCGCGGTTCATGTAGGGATGCAGCAGATAGCCGGCGAGACCGAGTGCATCCTGAAGTTGACGCAGATTCTCGCGCGGCACCAGACCGACATGAAAATCGAGAAAGCGGGTCTTGCGCCGTAGGATGCTGAGGTCGATGGCGAGATCGGAAAAGTTGGCGAGCGCGGCGAGCTGTTCGCGCGCCAATCGGTCTTCGTCATCGAGGCGATGCAGTTCTTCCTCGTGGCTCGATGCCTTGGTCCAAAGCTCGCCGAGCCAGGTGTTGAGCGCCTCCAGCTCGGCAAACTCGACAACGCGCGGCTGGAGTGCGGGCGGCGCGCTCTCGTCCTCGGCCAGAATCAGGCGCGCGAGCTTGTCAAATCGTCCGCGCGCCTGAAGGAAGGTGTCACGATAGGCGTGGTCGGCCCGCTCGCCGAGCCGGCTCTCCGCCGGGGGGCGCGGGTCGGGGTGGAAGCACTGGGTGCGCGCCAGGGCCAGCGAGGCCTCGGCGAGATCCTCGTTTAGAATCAGCAGGCGGACATGCTTCATGGGCGTGGGGCGCAACATTGACAGTCCTCCGGTCTAGGCCGCCCGCGGCCAGCGGCAATCGGGCGGCGCCAGATCGAGCGCACTCTCGATGACTGACTGCGAGAGTCCAAGCAGTCGCCCCTGAAGCAGCGCGAAGAGCGCGCCGAGATCCTGCTCGCGCCGGATGAGATAGGCCAGGGCGCGCGCCATGGCGGAAGGCGAGCGGTGCAGCACCTGCTCGATAGCCCGTGCGCTCAGGCGGTCCAGAGAGCGTTGCACCTCGGCGAGGTTGGTACAGTCGGCAAGCGGTTCCTGGAGTGCGCCGGGCAGCGCGGCGAGCACCTGCTCCAGGCTGCCGAGTTCGGCGAGCTGGAGCAGACGCTTGCGATGGAGCAGGCCCGGCGAGGGAAGCAGGTGATAGAAGGTTTCGGAGGGGGGGAGCTTGTAGCAGAAACGAAAGCGCAGCAGCCAGAGCAGATCGATCCGATCGAAGAGGATGCCAATGAGGGTGCGCAAGGGTGCGGCATGGTGTCCCTCGCAGGCCGCCGCCTCGCGGGCGATGCTGATGTGATAGTGCTGGTCGATGGCGGCCTCAAGCGCAAAGGGTTCGCGCCGCTGAGCATAGACCTCGCGCGCCTGTCGGGCGATCTGGCGATAGGGGCCCGCCTCCAGCAGACGCAGCAGTTCCTCGACATTCTCGGCGCCGAAAAGGCGCTGGTGCGGCAGGCGGATGAGTTCAGGAAGATCGAAGAGTTGCTCGCGGATGTGCTGGGGATCGAGTGCGTGCAGCTTGCCGCGCAGCAGGGTTTTGAGATTGTAGAGGGCGAACTTGCGCCCCCAGGCGAGGAGCAGTTCATGCTCGGCCCCGCGCATGGGACGAATGAGCACCTGAAGCTCACTGAGCAGCAGTTGAATGAGGCTTTGCTCGATGGCTCGGCTGCGCGCCCGCACCGACGGCTGTTCGTCGAGCAGCGCCTCCAGGCCAAGGCGTTGCGCCAGGACGGGCAGGTCGAGCTGGGCCAGGCGCGCGATGGCGTCCGCGTCGAGCAGACGCGAAATCATGAGCGAGACGCGGGTATCGAGATAGGCGTCCGAGGCGTGAGCGCTCATGCCATGCCCCCTCAGTGTTCCGGGTCGAGCAGCACCTGAAAGGCGTCCATGAGCGCCTCTTCCTCGCGGTGCTCGGCCTGGTCGCGCAGCAGTGCGTGGCGCTCGTCATAGCGACGGCGCAGCTCGGCAATGCTCTGCTCGGCGCGCTCCTCGGCCTTGGCGACGAAGGCGCGATGCAGCTCGGGAAGGCGCGCCGTGAAGCGCTCGTGTTCGGCGCGCGCCTCGGCCATGGCCTCCTGAATGAGGCGCTCTTGATCGTCTTCGGCCTGGCGGGCGAGCTGCTCAGCGCGCAGCTCGGCATCGAGCAGTCGTTGCAGGGTATCGTCCATTGCGTCGGTGATGTGGCTGGAGGCGGCGCTCATGGGTCGATACCTTAGTTGAAAGCAGAGTCCAGTGTCTGCGACATCCCGCAATACCTTGCGCCAGATCAGTGTCGCCTTGGGCCTGGAGGCCCAAGGCGCGGCCCGCTCAGGAGCGTTGGCGGTGCTTCCAGAACTGCTCGGCGAGTGCGCGCAGATCGGTGGCCAGCGCGGCGAGCTGGTTGCAGGACTGCTCGATGTCCGCGCTGGTTTGGGCATTGCCGTCGGCGGCCTGACGGATGGAGGAGATGCTGCGGGCAATCTC
>JAFGTZ010000298.1 GCA_016938795.1 Chromatiaceae bacterium
CATGATCAAGGACGCCAAGGCGCTCCTGGAGGCGCGCGGTCTGCGCCGCAACAGCCGCCACTCGCCCGGTCACTACAGCACGGAGCAATATCACTGAGGTCCGCTGTGGAAGCAGCTTTTAGCCGCAAGCCCCGCCTTGCCTGTGGAAGCGGCTTTTAGCCGCGAGAACCCCGCGCCGAGGCTGAAAACCTGGCATCAGCGCCTGCCAGCCGGCGCGGTGGCGCGCTTGTCTGCACGTGCATCGCTGTCTGCTCGCGGCTGGAAGCCGCTTCCACGGGTGGTTTTTTAGCCGCGAGCCCCGCTTCCACGGGCGAGAGGAAGATAACGCCGAGCCGCCACGCCCAGGGTCAGGGCGCCAAGCCCCGCCAGCGGCAGGCCAATGGCGGGGTAGCCAGCATCATCGAACATCAGCCGCGCGCTCATCGCAGCCCCCAGCAGCACCCCGAGCAGATGCAGGGCGGGATGCGCCGCCAGTCCCGGCCAGCGCATCGCAAGCCAGACCCCAACCCAGGCGGCGAGCGCGCCGCCCGCGAGTCCCGCGAGCACATCAATCGGCCAGTGAACCCCCAGCGCCACCCGGCTCGCCCCGGCGGCCAGCGCCAGCGCGAGCCACAGCAGGCGCAGGCTCCAGTGGCGGGCCCAGGCGATGAGCACGCCGAAGAAAACCGCTGCCGTGACGCTGTGCCCCGAGGGAAAGCTCGCGTGCCGATGGCCCGGCCCGATGAGCTGAAAGCTCTCGGGCGGCAGCACGGCGGGCGGGCGGGCGGCATCCACCAGGGGCTTCAGCCCCCGGGTGTAGAGTGTGGCGATCAGGGCCGCGAGCAGCAGCGCGCCAAAGAGGCGTGGCGCGCGCCAGGCGATGAGCAGCGCCAGCGCGAACAGCAGCCGCTCGTCACCCAGCGCCGTGAGCCATTGCCAGACCTCGCCCGGCAGCAGCGCCGAGGCCGCGTTCAGCCGCTCGAAACCGGCGTGATAGCCGCAGGCGGCATGGAGCGCGAGCGCCAGCGCGAGCGACACCAGCGCCCAGCGCCACAACCAAGCCGCCCCCGCAAACCTCGACGGCGCGCTGGCATCCACGCGTGCGCCCAGTTCGGCGCTGAGCCGATCCCAAAAGCCTCTGAGCTGCCCCTCAGCCATCGCCAGCCGGCTCCATCTCGACCAGGGCCACGGCGCCGCGCTCGTAGAGAGGGCGCGCGGCAAGACCCGGATAATCCTCGCGCAGCCGCTCCAGCTTGTCGCGACGCAGGAAGACCAGATCCCCCGCCTGGGGCGCGCGATGCGGCGTGATGGCCTCGCGATAGACACTGAAGCTTGGCATGGAGGTGCGATAGACCAGCGTGGGCCGATCAAGCGAACGCGCCAGCAAGGCCGCCTCTTTCACCGGCTCCTGCATCACCGCAAAGACAGCCGGCACCACCAGTCCATAGACCACCACCACTTGCACCACCCCCGCGAGCAGCAGTCGCTGCCACAGCGGCGGCCCTGACCAGCGCCATAGCGCGAGCAGCGCGCCCAGCGCGGCCAGCACCCCGAGCAGCCAGGACCAGCCCAGCAGCGCGCGCGCCAGCTCCAGTTGGGCCACCTCATGGAGGCGATCAGCCTGAGCGCTGGCGAGCGGCAGCAGCGCCGGCAGGGCCAGCAGCAACAGCAAAAAGCCCAGCAGCGGGCCGAACGCCAGCCAGGAGGATGTCAGGGCCGCGCGATGACGCGCGAGCAGGATAAAGAGCGGCGTGCAGCCATAGAGCAGATAGTGCGGGAGCTGGGTGCCGGAAAAGGAGAAGAAGACGAAGACGCTAAGGAACCACAGCCATAGAAAGCGCTCCAGCGGATCGGTCCAGGCGCGGCGCAGCCCCGGCAGCAGCGTCAGAAACCAGCCGCTGAAGGGCAGCAGGATGATGGGCAGCATCACCAGATAATAGCCGGGGAAGCCGCTGTGTCCGTGCATGACCCCGGTAAAGCGCCCGGCGTTGTGTTCGAGAAAGAAGCTTCGGAAGAAGCCCAGGCCGTCGTCGAGCAGAATGGC
>JAFGTZ010000299.1 GCA_016938795.1 Chromatiaceae bacterium
GCGTTATCTGGAGGCGCTGGGGCGGCCGCTCGATCGCTTGATGGGCCAATGGGTCGAGGAGTGCGGGGCATGGCTCGACGCGAACGGCCTGTGCTGATTGCGGTAACCGGGCCGGATCGGGGCGGTTGGGCGCCGCGCGCGCTGGTGAATCTGGCCCTCTGGATGGCTGGCGCGCGCACCCTGAATCTGCGCCCGAGCCGTCCGCACGCCGAGGTCGAGCCCGACGGGGTGGTTATCACCGGCGGGCATGACATCGACCCCGTGCTCTATGCCAGCGCGCCCGAGGTGCGCCCGCGCCATGACCGCGCCCGCGATGCGCTGGAAGCGGCGGTCATCGACCGGGCGCTCGCACGCGGTCTGCCCATTCTCGGCATCTGCCGGGGGGCGCAGTTGCTCAATGTGCGTCTCGGCGGATCACTCTTTCAGGAGCTGCGCTCGCGCCGGCGTTACACCTCGAACCGCTGGACGCCGCTGCCGCTCAAGACGCTGTGCGTCGCGGAAGGCAGCTGGCTGCATGGGCATCTTGGGCGCACCCGCGAGCGCATCAACAGCCTGCACAACCAAGGCATCGACCGGCTTGGCGTCGGGCTGGTGGTGGCTGGGCACGATCTCGACGGCATCGTGCAGGCCATCGAGTCGCCCGATCGGCCCTTTGTGGTCGGGGTGCAGTGGCATCCCGAGTTTCTGCTCTATCGCGCCCCGCAGCGCCGGCTGTTCGGCGCCCTGGTCGAGGCGGCTCGGCGGCGCGCGGCCTGAATGGAGGTCTATCTCGGGCTCTTCGCGGTCGCCTTCATCGCCGCGACCCTGCTGCCTTTTTATTCCGAGGTCGCGCTCGCCGCGCTGCTTGCCGCCGGCCACGATCCCTGGGCGCTCTGGGCCTGGGCGACGGCGGGCAATACGCTTGGGGCGGTGGTGAACTGGGCCTTGGGGCGCTGGCTGATCGGCACGCGCGCGCGGCGCTGGCTGCCGCTCAAGCCCAACCAACTGGCGCTCGCGCAAGGCTGGTATCGGCGCTGGGGGCTGTGGTCGCTGCTGCTCGCCTGGATGCCGGTCGGAGGCGATGCCCTGACCCTTCTCGCGGGCCTGATGCGTGCGCCCTTCTGGGCCTTTTTGCTGCTCACCGCCATTGGCAAGGGCGCGCGCTATGCGCTGGTGCTGGGCTTGGTTGGCGCC
>JAFGTZ010000042.1 GCA_016938795.1 Chromatiaceae bacterium
CCGCCGGCATAGACAAGCACGCCGTTGTGCGCATCAACCCGCTCGGGCACCCTGGCCGTCAAGGCATTGAGCGCCGTGGAGATCCTGGCCGGCGCGCCCTCCTCGCGCAGCAGTTGCCCGAGACTGTCGCCGTCCATGAGAAGAATGGCGTAGAAGGGCGCAGGCCCGCCCTGCCCCAATGCCCTGATGGCCTGACGCATGGCCTTGACCGCCGCGCCATCTGGACAGAGCCCAGCGTTGTCCAGGACATGCGAAAAGAGCGTGCTGGAGTGCAGTTGGGCCAGATCGCGGTTGGGGTGCTCGCGCACGCAGCGCAGCAAACCCAGCCCGCGATCCGAGCGGCCCAGCAGCGGCGATGCGGCCACCAAGGCCGCGCTCGCCGCCTGGAGCTCGGCGCTCTCTGACAGCCGCGCCACCCAAGGCGCGGCGGCCAGATCGAGCGTCGAGGGCATCTGACCCTCAAGACGCCAGCCGTGCAGGGTCCAGCTCTGCCCCGCTCGCGCTTGAGCGAGCGGGCTGGGCTGAGGCTGAATGGTCTGGCGCACCTCGGCAAAGGCCCCCGCAAAACGCCGCTTGACGAAGGCGATGGCGCACAGCTTTTCATCCTCGTCGAAATCACGCGGATATTGCTGACGGATGGGATCCCAAAACACGCCCAGACGCTCATCGCCGGGATGCGCGGCCCCCGACAGCTCCTGCCAGCCCGCCATCATGGAGCACTTGACGCCAGCCTCTTCGGGCGGCAACCAGGTGCGCCAGTTCTTGCGCCGGTCGAGCAGGCTGTTGTGTTCCGGGTTGTCGCCTTCGGCAAGCGCCCAGGCGATATCCCAGAAGCCCTCGATCTGGCGCTCCCAGATGGCGCGCGTCTCGGCGCCCGCCCCGTGCGGTTCCAGATCGCGCCGCCACACCGCCTCGGCGAGCGCTCGCCAGGCCAGGCGCACCGCCTGCTCGACGGCCAGCGGATTGAAGCTCTCCGGCACCTTGCAGTGAATGGCCTTGAAGCGATTGGGAATACAGCCTTGACGCGGCCCACGCTGGCCCTGATGCTCGCCCTTCAACCACTTGAGATAGCCCTCATCGGGCGCGGGAAAGTTGATCTTACCGCCCTGTTGCTGCACCGCCAGCATGGCCGCGCCGGCGAGCCAGGAGAGCAGAAAGGAGCCGGCCCAGAAATCGCGCGTGCGCCGCGCCTGCGCCACAAAGCCCTGCACCGGCCCAAGGGTGAAGTGAAAGCTCTGGTCACTCATGGGCGCGCCTCCAGC
>JAFGTZ010000300.1 GCA_016938795.1 Chromatiaceae bacterium
GGTGCGCTTCCACACCAGCTCATAGAGCTTGAACTGCTCGGGGCTGAGATGCGCCTTGAGGCTTGCCGGGTCGCGATACATGGAGGTGGGGCGGATCGCCTCGTGCGCCTCCTGGGCATTCTTGGCCTTGGTCTTATAGCGACGCGGCGACTCAGGCAGGAAGCTCGCACCATAGCGCTCGCCGATATAGGCGCGGATTTCCTCGATGGCCTCCTGGGCCAGGTTGACCGAGTCGGTACGCATGTAGGTGATGAGGCCCACGGCGCCCGCCCCCACATCCACGCCTTCGTAGAGCTGCTGGGCCACCCGCATGGTGCGCTGCGCGGTAAAGCCGAGCTTGCGCGCGGCCTCCTGCTGAAGTGTCGAGGTGATGAAGGGCGGCGCCGGGTGGCGCTTGCGCTGCTTGCGCTCGACCTGCTCGACCCGCAGCACGCCGGCGGCGGCGCGTTCGAGTGCGGCAGTGACCTCCTGGGCGCGCGCCTCGTCGGTGATGCTGAACTGCTCGATCTTCTCGCCGGCAAAGGTGAGCAGACGCGCCACAAAGCCCTTGTTGCTGTGCGCGCAATCGGCCTCGATGCTCCAGTATTCCTGGCGCACGAAGGCCTCGATCTCGTTCTCGCGCTCGCAGATGAGCCGCAGCGCCGGACTCTGCACCCGTCCCGCCGAGAGTCCGCGGCGGATCTTCTTCCACAGCAGGGGCGAGAGATTGAAGCCGACCAGATAGTCGAGCGCGCGCCGCGCCTGCTGGGCATTGACCAGATCGAGCGAGAGTTCGCGCGGATGGGCGATGGCCTCCTGCACGGCGCGCTTGGTGATCTCATTGAAGACCACCCGATGCACCGGACGCTGCCCGAGCTGACGGCGGCTTTTCAGCAGCTCATGGAGATGCCAGGAGATGGCCTCGCCCTCGCGGTCGGGGTCGGTGGCCAGATAGAGCGCCTCGGCGTCCTTGAGTTTGCGCGCGATGGTCTGCACGTGCTTCTCGTTGCGCTCGATGATCTGATACTTCATGGCGAACCCCTGTTCGGGATCGACCGCGCCCTCCTTGGGCACCAGATCGCGCACATGGCCATAGGAGGCCACCACGTCGAAGTTGGCTCCGAGATATTTCTTGATGGTTTTGGCCTTGGCGGGCGATTCGACGATGACGAGATTCATAGGATAGCGAGGCTGATTGGATGGCGTCGGGGGCGTTTCAAACCGGCGATGGCGGCGGCCCGAGACGAAGGCGCCACGACAGAGGTCGTGGCGCGAATCCTCGGCGCAGCCCCCGGACTTCTTTTCCTTGCTAGGGTAAACCCAAGGCTCAAGGTCGCGTCAAGGTTCAGTGAAGGTAGGTCACGGCCTCGCTATAGACCAGCTCCTCCATCTGACTGAAGGCATCCTCGCGGCCCGGGCGGCTCATGAGCACCAGCAGCACCACCCACTTCACATCCTCGAGCGAGACCAGCGGATGGTCGATGGCCAGCAGGCGCTCGATCACCAGTTCGCGGCTGACCGGATCGAGAATGCCGCTCTGTTCGAGAAACAGCAGCAGGCCGCGCGCCTCCAGATCGAGCGTCTCGCACTCGTCTTCGGTATAGATCCGGAGCGAGCCGCCCCGGTCCTCCTGGTAGTGGGGGCGCTCGACCCCCTCGGCCAGCTCGTCGAGCCAGCGCAGGGCCTTCTCGATCTCGGCGTTGGTGAATCCGGCCTGAGAGAGTTCGTCCTCCAGGGTGCTTTGATCCACGGGAGGCTGTTCCTCGCCGTCCATGTAGTTCTCGTAGAGATAGATCAACACATCGACCATGTTTTCGTACATCAGCCAACCTCGCGGACGGCGCCAGCCTGCGGGCTGGCGAATACGGGCGCCCACCGTGCGTGACGCCCGGCAGACCAGCTAGCCCAGACAACGGCTGTAGCGGCCTCCCGGAAGGGATGATACATGACCCTCAAGCTCCAGGACCACGAGCATCGAGACAATGTCGGCCGTGGACAGACCGGTGCGCTCGCCAAGTTCGTCCGCCGCCATGGGCTCGAAGCCCAGCGCCGCGAGCAGACGCGCCTGGTCGGCGTCCGGCGGCGTGCGGACCGAGGCCGTGACTGGCGCCCCGGATGACGCGGGCGTCTCATCCTCCTTGAGCGCGGCGCGTAGCTGCGGCACCAGCTCCTCCAGAATATCGAGCGGCTCCTCGACCAGGCGCGCCCCCTCGCGAATGAGCGCGTGACAGCCCCGGGCGAGCGGATTGCGGATGGATCCGGGCAGGGCGAAGACCTCGCGGCCCTGCTCCAGGGCCTGACGCGCGGTGATGAGCGAACCGCTGCGCAGCGCCGCCTCGGTGACCAGCACCCCCAGGCTGAGCCCGCTGATGATGCGATTGCGGCGCGGAAAGTGATAGGCCTGAGGCCCGCTGCCCAGCGCCAATTCGGTAATCAGCGCGCCCTGCTCGACGATGGCTCGCGCCAGATTGCGATTGCGGGGCGGATAGACGCGATCAGCGCCCGTACCCAGCACGGCCAGGGTGCGCCCCGCCTCCAGGGCGCCCGCATGAGCGGCCGCGTCGATCCCGGCGGCCAGACCACTGGTGATGACCAGACCGCGCTCGGCCAGGGCGCGCGCAAAGTAGCGCGTAACCTCATCGCCCGCTGATGAAGAATTGCGACTGCCAACCACGGCAATCTGCGGCTCGTTCAGAAGCGCGACATCACCACGCACATAGAGCAGAGGCGGGGGATCGGGAATCTCGGCCAGGCGCCGGGGATAGCGCGCATCGTCACGCGCCAGAATGTGGCAGTCGGGCTGCTCGGCCCAGGCCAGGGCGGCGTCGATCAGGGCCTGATCGGGCGCGCGCAGGGCGGCGATGGTGGCGGGCGCCAGACCGCGCTCGGCCAGCTCGGCGGCGGATTGCTCGAGCACGAGCGAGGCATTGCCATAGTGCGCGACCAGCCGCTCCAGGGTGCGCGGCCCCAGGCCCGGGGCCGCTTGCAGCGTCAGCCAGGCCGAGAGCGGGCTTGCGGGCATGGTCAGACATCCTGCCGTCAAGAGGCGGGCGGCGCGAGCCGATCGCCAACCCCCATGGCGCGGGTGGCCTCCAGCACCAGGGCAAAACTCACCCGATCAAAGACCCGAAACACCATGAGCACCCCGGCGCGCTCGTAAGGCTTGAGATAGTGGCCACGATCGGGACGCACGTCGGCATGCAGAGGCACGGCCGCGTTGTCATGAGGCGCATCCTCGCGCCAGCCTCGGAAGGAGAAGTCACCGTACCAGAATTCGCTTGATAGCGGAGTCTCGTCGCGCCAGTTCCAGTCAAAGCTGCGCGCGCGTACCTGATCGCGCTCCTTGACGCCGCCCACGAAGACCTCGAAGAGATGACCGCTTTCGATCCCGTCGCGCTCGCCGCGATTGAGGATGACAACATCGTATTGACCGATCTGCGAGACCCCGTTCATGACCGAGAGGATGCGCGCACGGCTGCCGTTCGGCGCGGGTCGGGGCAGGAAATTCTCCAGCGGCTGTTCGAGTTCGGCGGGAATGATGCGGTCACCGATGCCGACCTCACGCTCGGAGCGCGTGATGCGCAGCCGCGCCGGATCGCCCTGGCGTTCGAGCGCGGCGCTGGCCAGAAACTCGGCCTCGTAACCGAGCAGGTCGTTGCTGTCGGGGTCGCGCAGCGCATCGCCCGGGCGCACGATCTGATAACTGCCGCCCGCGCTGGCGCCAAGACGGCGCGCATAGACCGCATCGCCGCGCCCGGCCACGATATGCTCGTCGGGGAAACCCACCACATAGGCCGCGTGATCGAGCTGAGCGGAATCGGCCACGTAGGGCTGACTGAGAAAGGGCGCGATCGAGGCGATGGGGATGATGGGCACCTCATCCTTCAGCCCGGTGACGCGCGGCTTGGGGCTGAGCTTCACCACTGGAATGTCGTCTGGAATGTCGTCGCGAGCGGATGCAGCCGGTGTGTTCGCGCCACCCCCGCGGATCAGGCTCAGGCTCGGCTCGCCCCCCGCCGTCGTCAACACCAGCACGTCGCCCGGATAGAGCTGCTCGGGATCGGGGCGCTCGGCGCTCGGCGCGAGCAGTTCATTCCAGCGCCAGGGATCGCGCAGAAAGCGCCCCGCCACCCCCCAGAGGGTATCGTCGGGACGTACGACATAGCGTTCCGGGGCATCCGGAAGCAATTCAGGAGCGGCCCCCGAGAGACTCGGCAGCAGGCCGCACGAGGTCAGGAACAGGAGTGCCAGGGTACGATTCGGAGCGCGCATGGTTCCTCCGCGGCAATCGAAACGGGATCCACCCGACCCCATTAGAGGGTATAGTAGTGAGCCAATAGAGTAGCGCACCCGGCGCGACTCCTTCCACCGATTAGCGTGATTCACAATCACCCGACAGATCCCCCCCTGATAGACGCCATGGCCAAGCTCGATATTCTCACCTTTCCCGATTCACGGCTGCGTCGCAAGGCCCAGCCGGTTGCCACGGTCGATGCCAGCATCCGGCAGCTCATCGACGACATGCTCGAAACCATGTACGCCGCGCCCGGCATCGGGCTGGCCGCCATCCAGGTCGGCGTGCAGCGCCGGGTGGTGGTCATCGACATCTCCGAACACCGCGACGCGCCCCTCTGTCTGGTTAACCCCGAGATTCTCGCGCGCGAGGGCGAGGAGCAGATGGA
Organism: Chromatiaceae bacterium; assembly: GCA_016938795.1. Taxonomy (GTDB): domain Bacteria; phylum Pseudomonadota; class Gammaproteobacteria; order Chromatiales; family Chromatiaceae; genus Marichromatium. The sequence continues at coordinate 4,662 of JAFGTZ010000300.1, forward strand.
AGAGGGCTGTCTCTCGGTGCCCGGCTTCTACGAGACCGTGACCCGCGCCGAGCGGGTGCGGGTGCGCGCGCTCGACCGCCACGGCCAGGCTCAGGAATTCGAGGCCGACGGACTGCTCGCGGTCTGCATTCAGCACGAGATTGACCATCTCAACGGCAAGCTCTTTGTCGATCACATCTCGGCGCTCAAGCGCCAGCGCATTCGCCGCCGTCTTGAGAAAGACCAGCGCCATCATCAGGCGCCGCCGCGCGAAGCCCGACGCGGCGCCCTCTGACCATGAAGGGATTGCGCCTCATCTTCGCCGGCACGCCCGAGTTTGCGGTGCCCACACTCGCGGCCCTGATCAACGCCGAGTGCGAGGTGCTCGGCGTCTACACCCAGCCCGACCGGCCCGCCGGACGCGGGCGCAAGCTCCAGGCCAGCCCGGTCAAGCAGCTGGCGCTGGAGCACGGGCTGCAGGTCTATCAGCCGCACAGCCTCAAGCGCGACCCCGAGGCGGTGGCCGAGCTGGCCGCGCTCGGCGCCGATCTCATGGTGGTGGTGGCCTATGGGCTGCTGCTGCCCGAGTCGGTGCTGGCGGCGCCGCGCCTTGGCTGCGTCAACGTCCATGCCTCGCTGCTGCCGCGCTGGCGCGGCGCCGCGCCCATCCAGCGCGCCCTGCTCGCGGGCGATGCCGACAGCGGCGTCTGCATCATGCGCATGGAGGCGGGGCTGGATACCGGCCCGGTCTATCATCGGCTCGTCACCCCCATTGGGCCGGACGAGACCGGCGCGAGCCTACATGACCGACTCGCCGCGCTCGGCGCCCAGGCCCTGATCGAGGCCCTGCCCGGCATCCTCTCGGGCGAGCACTGCCCCGAGCCCCAGGACGAACGCCTCGCCACCTATGCCCATAAGCTCAGCAAGGACGAGGCGCGCATCGACTGGCAGCGCCCCGCCATCGAGATTGAGCGTCAGATCCGCGCCTTCGATCCCTGGCCGGTCGCCGAGACCCGGCTTGAGGGCGAGGTGCTGCGTCTGTGGGCGGCGCAAGCCGAGCCCGAGGCCCCGGCGCGCGCCGCCCCGGGTAGCGTGCTCGCCACCGGCAAGGCTGGCATCGAGGTGGCCACGGGCGCGGGGCGACTGCGCATCACGCGCCTGCAACCCGCCGGCAAGCGTCCCATGGCGGCAGCCGATTTTCTCAATGCGCGACGGCTCGATGGAGTCTGTTTTGACTAGGGCAGAGGCCCGCGCGGCGCCCGGGGCGGCAGCCCGCGCCGCCGCCGCCCGGATGCTCTCACAGGTGCGCGACCGGGGTCAGTCGCTCACGCGCGTGCTCCAGCGCGAGCGTCTGCCCGAGCCAGCCGCCGATCGCGCCCTGACCCAAGAGCTGGTGTATGGCGCGCTGCGCGCCCTGCCGCGTCTGGAGGCGCTCGCCCGCCTGCTGCTGCATCGCCCGCTGCCGCGCGCCGAGCGCGAACTCCAGGCGCTCATCCTCATCGGGCTGCAACAGCTCACCGCCACCCGCACCCCGCCCCATGCGGCGGTTGCCGCCACGGTCGAGGCCAGCCGTCTGCTCGGGCGCGCCAACAAGGCCGGGCTTGTCAACGCGCTGCTGCGCCGCTTTCTGCGCGAGCGCGAGACCCTGCTTGCCGAGGTGGACCAACGCCCCGAGGTGCGCTGGCCGCTGCCGCCCTGGCTGCTCGACAGCCTGCGCCGCGACTGGCCCGAGGACTGGGAGGCGCTGGTCGAGGCGAGCGACGCCCATCCGCCCATGTGTCTGCGCGTCAACCGCACCCGGCTCGCACGCGAGGACTATGGCGCGCAGCTGGAGGCCGCTGGCCTGGCCGCGCAGCCCATTCCTGGCTGCCCGGCAGGACTGCGCCTCGAACGCCCCTGCCCCACCCGCGAGCTGCCCGGCCATGCCGAGGGTCTGGTCTCGGTGCAGGATGGCGGCGCCCAGCTCGCCGCCGAACTGCTCGACGCGCGCCCCGGGATGCGGGTGCTCGACGCCTGCGCCGCGCCGGGCGGCAAGACGGCGGCCATGCTGGAGCGCGCCGGTGGTCAACTCGACCTGGTCGCACTCGATCAGGACGCCGAGCGTCTCCAGGCGGTGCATGACACCCTCGCCCGACTGGCGCTAAACGCGCGCCTCATCGCCGCCGATGCCGCCCGCCCCGACCCTAACTGGAGCACGCCACCCTTCGCGCGCATCCTGCTTGATGCGCCCTGCTCGGCCACCGGCGTTATCCGTCGTCATCCCGACATCAAATGGCTGCGCCGCGCCGAGGACATCCCGGCGCTGTGCGACCAACAGGCGCGCCTGCTCGATGCACTCTGGCCACTGCTCGAACCCGGCGGGCGCCTGCTCTACGCCACCTGTTCGCTGCTCGCCGCCGAGAACCAGGCGCAGATCGCCGCCTTTCTCGCGCGCACCCCCGAGGCGCGTGAGTGTCCGCTCAATCCGCCCGAGGCGCGCCACCGCGCGCCTGGCTATCAACTGCTGCCGAGCACCGGCGGGAGCGACGGCTTTTATTACGCGCTGCTTGAAAAGGCCGAGCGATGAGAGAGGCCCCACGCCTCATCGGCTGGCTGCTGACCGGCCTGAGCCTGCTGCTTTTCTGCATCGGCCCGGCGGCGGCGGATCATGACTTCGAGGTGCGCCGCGTCGAGACCCAGCTCGGCGCCGATGGTCGCTACCGGCTCGACGCCCACATCGACTACGACTTCAGCCCCGAGGCACTGGAGGCGCTCGAACACGGTGTGCCGCTCACGGTGCTTGTCCATCTTCAGGTGCGCCGCGCAGGCGCCTGGATCTGGGAAGACAGCCTGCTCGACACCCAGCTGCGCCGGACCATCCGCTACAAGCCGCTCTCCGAGCGCTACGAGGTCTCGCGCCTTGCCGAACGCACGGAGCGCAGCTTCGTCTCGCGCGAAGCGGCGCTGCGCGCGCTCGGCCAGATCGAGGATCTTGATCTCTTCCCCGCCGAGCGGCTCGATGCGGCGCTTGACTACGAGGTCCAGCTCAAGACCGAACTCGACATCGAGGAGTTGCCCCTGCCGTTGCGCCCCATGGCCTATCTCAAGCCTTCCTGGAAGCTCTCCAGCGGATGGACCAAGTGGCCGCTCAACCCCTGAAGCGCGGCGCGCTCGGCACCCTGCTGGTGGCCATTCTCATCGGCGCGCTCTTTGTGGTGCTGGTGCTGATGCGCGACGCGGTGGAGAACTCCGAGACGCTCAGCCGCGCCTTCGTGCCGCTGCTGTTCATGGTGCTCGGCGGGCTGCTCGCGCTGGCCCTCATGGTCGGCATCAATGCGGTCAAGCTGGTGCGCCGCTACCGACGCCAGGCCGCCGGCTCGCGCCTCACCGCGCGGCTGGTGGCGCTTTTCGCCATCCTCGCGCTGCTGCCCGTGGGCACGGTCTATTATTTTTCGCTGGGCTTTCTGCTGCGCGGCATCGACAGCTGGTTCGATGTCGAGATTGGCCGCGCCATGGAAGATGCCCTGGTGCTCAATCAGGCCTCGCTCGATCTCAATCAGCGCGTGCTGGTGCGCTACACCGAACAGCTCATCAGCGGCATCGAGGATCGCTCTTCAACCGCCATCGCGCTCACCCTCGACAGTCTGCGCCGCCAGGCCGGGGCCATTGAGCTGACCGTCTACGGCGCCGGTGGACAGGTGCTGGCCAATGCCAACGAAGACCCCACCCGACTGGTGCCCAATCATCCCGAGCACGACATCCAGCAGAGCGTGCGCGCGGGCAACACCTATGTGGGACTCGACACCCTGCCCGAGACCGATGAGCTGGTGGTGCGCGTACTGGTCGAGGATCCGCGTGGGCGCGCCATGCGCATGCAGGCCATTTTTCCCACCTCGGCGCGCATCAGCGAACTCTCCGAGCGGCTGGAGACGGCCTATAACCGCTACACCGAGCTTTCCTATCTGCGCCGCTCGCTCAAGCTGAGCTTTTCGCTCACCCTCTCGCTGGTGCTGCTCTTCAGCCTCATGGCCGCACTCATCGCCGCCTTTCACACCGCGCGCCGTCTGGTCGCGCCCGTGGCCGATATCGCCCGCGCCACCCGCGCCATCGCCGAGGGCGACTACGGGCAGCAGATCGCGTTGCCCGATCATGACGACGAGCTGGCCTTTCTGGCCGCCTCCTTCAATGCCATGTCGCGGCGCATCGCGCGGGCGCGCGACGCCGCCACGCGCAGCCAGATCGAGGTCGAGACCCAGCGCAACCATCTCGAAACCGTGCTCGGGCGGCTCTCCTCCGGCGTGCTGGTGCTCGATCAGAACCGGCGTCTGCGCACCGCCAACCCCGCCGCGCGCGACATTCTCACTCCGGATCTCAACGCCGCCGCCGCTCCCGAGCTGCACGCGCTCGCCGAGCGCCATCCCTGGCTCGAACCCTGGACGGAACTGGTGCGCCAGCACCTGGCCAGCGCTGACAGCTGGCGCGCCGAGGTGCGGCTCCAGCGTCAGGAGGGCACCCAGGTGCTCATGTGCCGCGGCAGTCCGCTACCGCTGTCCGATCAGGGGCAAACCGGCCATCTGGTGGTGTTCGACGACATCACCTCGCTCATCACCGCCCAGCGCGAGGCGGCCTGGGGCGAGGTCGCGCGCCGTCTCGCCCATGAAATCAAGAATCCACTCACGCCCATCCAGCTCTCGGCCGAGCGCCTGCGTCACAAACTGCTGCGCAAGGCCAGCGAGGAGGATGCACGGGTGATCGACCGCGCCACTCACACCATCATCCAGCAGGTCGAGGCCATGAAGGCCATGGTCAACGACTTCTCGGACTATGCCCGCTCGCCGCGCCAGCGCACCGAACCGCTGGTGTTCGACCGGCTCGCGCGCGAGGTGCTCGATCTCTATCGCAGCGCCGGGGCCAGCGCCCTCCAGATCGCGCTCGGCGCGGGCGAGGCCGAGGTGCGGGGCGATTCGCCACGCCTGCGCCAGGTCATTCACAATCTGGTGAAAAACGCCCAGGAGGCGCTCGAGGGCCGCGCTGATCCGCGCATCGAGGTGCGCACCCGCACGCTCAGCGAGGGCGAGAACCAGTGGCTGGAACTGGAGGTCGCCGACAACGGCCCCGGTTTCGAGCCACGCCTCATGGAACGCCTCTTCGAGCCCTATGTCACCACCAAAACCAAGGGCACGGGTTTGGGTCTGGCCATCGTCAAGAGGATAATTGACGAACATAGCGGTATCATCAGTGTCGAAAACACCACAGCCGGGGCCATTATTCGGGCGCGCCTGCCACTGTGGCGGCGCACCGCCGCAGTCGCGCCCAAGCCCGAGATAACCGAGCCCCCGACATCAACATGATCAATACAACCCCAACGCGGAGGCGCGCCGTCCCGCCCCAGGCCATGAGCGGTGATCGGCGCGGGTTCTCCAGCGCGAGGATCGGATGAGCGCAACACATATTCTGGTCGTCGATGACGAGCCCGACATTCGTGGGCTGGTTCAGGAAATTCTCGAAGACGAGGGCTATGCCGTCGCCGGCGCCGAGAGCGGCGAGGCGGCGCGCCACGCGCTGCGCGACCGTCGCCCCGATCTCATCCTGCTCGATATCTGGATGCCCGACCTCGACGGCATCAGCCTGCTGAAGGAATGGGCCGAGGACGACAGCCTGCCCTGCCCGGTCATCATGATGTCAGGCCATGGCACGGTGGAAACAGCGGTCGAGGCCACCCGCCTTGGCGCCTACGATTTCCTCGAAAAGCCCCTCTCCATGGCCAAGCTGCTGCTGACCGTGGAGCGCGCCCTGGAGGCCGACAAGCTTCATCAGGAAAACATCGGTCTCAAGCGCCGCACCCCGCTGGTGCATGAACCCGTGGGACGCGGCGCCGCCATGCAGCGGCTGCGCGAACAGGTCAAGCGCATCGCTCAGCACGACACCTGGGTGCTCATCACCGGCGATGCGGGCAGTGGGCGCGAAACCTTCGCGCGCTATCTGCACTCGCAGAGCGCGCGGCGCGAGCGCCCCTTCGTCGATCTGAGCGTCTCCAGCCTCGCCGGCGGCAACGCCGCGCGCGAGCTGTTCGGCAGCGAGGACGGCGAGCACATCCACTACGGCAGCCTGGAGAAGGCCGCCGGCGGCACCCTGCTGCTCGATGAGGTGGCCGACATGGATCTCGACGCCCAGGCGAAATTGCTTGGCGCGCTCGACAGCGGCTCCTTTCTGCGCGTGGGCGGCAGCGAGCCGGTGCGCATCGATGTGCGCATCGTCGCCGTGACCCAGCGCAATCTTGAAGACGAGGTGCGCGCCGGGCGTTTTCGCGAGGATCTCTTCTATCACCTCAACGTGGTGCCGCTGAATATCCCCGCACTGCGCGACCATGCCGAGGACGTGCCCGATCTGCTCAATTTCTATCTCGACTATTTCGCCACCCACGAGAAGCTGCCCTACCGCCGCTTCAGCGTCGGCGCCCAGAACTTTCTGCGCAACTACGGCTGGCCGGGCAATGTGCGGGAGCTGAAAAACCTGGTGCAGCGGGTGCTCATTCTGGGCGCGGGCGACGAAATCAGCCAGAAAGAGGTGGAAAGCGCACTCGGCACGCCCCCGCCCGTGCAGGCCCAGGCGCTAGAGGGTCTGGTGTCCTTCGATCAGCCGCTGCGCCAGGCGCGCGAACAGTTCGAGAAGGCCTATCTCGACTACCAGCTCGAAAAGCACCAGGGCAACGTCAGCAAGATGGCCAAGGAGGCCGGCATGGAGCGCACCCATCTCTACCGCAAGCTGCGCTCGCTCGGTATCGAGATCAAGGAGCGCAGATGAGAGGACAGCATTCAGCGGCCAGCCGCCAGCCGCCAGCCGCAACCCGGCGGTTGGGAGCGATTCGCCTTCGCAGGCCAGTTGCCGGAAGCGGGCCGCTCAACACTGGCCGCTGGCGGCTGGAATCTGGCCGCTGGTCGCTCAACGCTGGCCGCTCAACGCTGGAGACCCCATGAAAATCATCATCCTCGGCGCCGGCCAGGTGGGCACCTCGGTGGCGGCCAATCTGGTGAGCGAAGCCAACGACATCACCGTGGTCGATCACAACGCCGATCTGCTGCGCGAGCTTCAGGATCGCTTCGACCTGCGCACCGTGCATGGCCATGGCGCCCACCCCGATGTGCTGGTGCGCGCGGGCGCCGAGGATGCCGACATGCTCATCGCGGTGACCAACAGCGACGAGACCAACATGGTCGCCTGTCAGGTAGCCTACACCCTGTTTCACACCCCGACCAAGATCGCGCGGGTGCGCGCCCAGAGCTTTCTCGACCAGCCACGCCTGTTCGGCAGTGATGCGCTCCCCATTGATGTCGCCATCAGCCCCGAGGCCCTGGTGACCGACTACATCATCCGCCTGATCGAGAATCCCGGCACCCTTCAGGTACTCGATTTCGCCGGCGGGCGCATCCGACTGGTGGCGGTCAAGGCCTACTATGGCGGCCCCCTGGTGGGACATGAGCTGCGCACCCTGCACGAGCGCATGCCGCACATCGAGACGCGGGTCGCGGCCATCTACCGCCAGGATCGCGCCATTCAGCCCGAGGGCGATACCGTCATCGAACCCGATGACGAGGTGTTCTTCATCGCCGCCCCCGAGCATATCCGCGCGGTCATGGGCGAGCTGCGCCGGCTCGACAAGCCCTATCGGCGCATCATCATCGCTGGCGGCGGCAACATCGGCACCCGGCTCGCGCGCGCGCTGGAGCGCAACTTTCGCGTCAAGATCATCGAACGCGATCTGCACAACTGCAAACGCATTGCCGAAGAACTCGAAAAAACCATCGTGCTCCAGGGCGACGCGGCCGATCAGGAGCTGCTGCTGGAGGAAAACATCGAAAGCACCGATGTCTTCTGTGCCGTTACCAACGACGACGAGGCCAACATCCTCTCGGCCATGCTTGCCAAGCGGCTTGGCGCGCGCAAGGTAATGGCGCTCATCAACCGCCCCTCCTATGTCGATCTGGTGCAGTCGGGCAGCATCGACATCGCCATCTCGCCGCAACAGGCCACCATCGGCAGCCTGCTCAAGCATGTGCGCCGGGGCGATGTGGTCATGGTGCATGCGCTGCGCCGCGGCGCCGCCGAGGCCATCGAGGCCATTGCCCACGGTGACCAGACATCGAGCAAGGTGGTGGGGCGGCGCATCGGCGAGCTGAAACTGCCCAAGGGGGCGAATATCGGGGCCCTGGTGCGCGGCGATAAAGTTCACATCGCCCATCACGACACCCTCATCGAGGCCGAGGATCACGTCATCCTCTTTCTGCAAGACAAGCGGCGCATCCCTGAGGTGGAGCGGCTCTTTCAGGTCGGCGTGACCTTTCTCTAGAGTGCCGGTTTCGTGAAGTTCGCTGTAGTACAGAAGATTCTCGGGCTGCTACTGATGGTGTTCAGCGTCAGCATGCTGCCGCCACTGCTGGTGGACTGGCTCTATGGCGAGGGCGTGGGCTGGCCCTTTTTGCTCGCCTTCGTCATCATCCTTGGGGCCGGGCTGGTGATTTTTCTCCCGGTAAGTCGCTCGCGTCATCCGTTGCGCCTGCGCGACGGCTTTCTGGTGGTGGTGCTCTTCTGGACGACGCTGGCCCTGGCCGGCGCCCTGCCCTTTGTGCTTGCACCCCAACCCGATCTCTCCCTGACCGATGCCGTTTTCGAGTCCATGTCGGGGCTCACCACCACGGGCGCTACTGTCATCGTTGGGCTCGACGCGCTGCCGCATTCCATTCTCTACTACCGTCAGCAGCTTCAGTGGTTCGGCGGCATGGGCATCATCGTGCTGGCGGTGGCGGTACTGCCCATGCTCGGGGTTGGCGGCATGCAGCTCTATCGCGCCGAGATGCCCGGTCCCATGAAGGACACCAAGCTCACCCCGCGCATCACCGAGACGGCCAAGGCGCTCTGGTACATCTATCTGTGGATCACGGTGGCCTGCGCCCTAGCCTACTGGGCGGCGGGCATGAACCTCTTCGATGCCGTCGGACACGCCTTTTCCACCGTGGCCATCGGCGGCTTTTCCACCCATGATCTCAGCATGGGCTATTTTCAGAGCACCCTCATCGAGCTGATCGCGGTGGCCTTCATGCTGATCGCGGGCATGAACTTCGCCTTGCACTTCATGGTCGCGCATCGCGGCGATCCGCGCCTCTATCTGCATGACAGCGAATGGCGCTTCTACATGGTCATCGTCGTGCTGGTGAGCGCCATCACCATTGTCACGCTTTACTTCACCGCCACCTACGCCACCTGGGACGAGGCCTTCATCAAGGGGCTCTTTCAGGCGGTCTCCATCGGCACCACCACCGGCTTCGCCACCGCCGAATTCTATGCCTGGCCGCCCTTTCTGGGGATTTTGCTGCTCTTTGCCAGCTTCGTCGGCGGCTGCGCCGGCTCCACCGGCGGGGGGATCAAGGTCATCCGCTTTCTGCTGCTCATTAAACAAGGCATACGCGAGATTGGGCGACTCATCCATCCCAACGCGCAACTGCCGGTGCGCATCGGCGGAAAAAGCATCAATCACCGCGTGGTGGATGCCATCTGGGGCTTTTTCTCGCTCTATGTCGCGAGCTTCGTGCTCATGTATCTGCTACTCGCGGCCACCGGGCTCGATCTCATGACCGCCTTCTCGGCGGTGGCTGCCTGCATCAACAACCTCGGCCCTGGGCTTGCCGAGGTCGGCCCCCACTACGCCGAGCTGCACGACCCGGCGAAATGGATTCTCTGCGTGGCCATGCTGCTCGGACGGCTAGAGATTTTCACCCTGCTGGTGCTCTTCACCCCGGCGTTCTGGCAGCGTTA
>JAFGTZ010000301.1 GCA_016938795.1 Chromatiaceae bacterium
CCGCCCTTGCGGCGCACGGCCGGGAGGCCGGCGATCTTGGTGCCCTGCTTGGTGGGCGCGAGGGGGAAGAGTAGGTAGAGATCCTTGCTGCTGAGCTTGGCATCCCAGCGCTTGCCCATTTCCTTAAGCACGATGCGCTCCATCGGCTGATTCTGGTTGTTGTTGATGTACTCATCACGCAGATAGTGAATGACATCCCAGTGTCGGTCGGTGAGTTCGATCCCTTCTTCCTTGGCGATGGCGCGCGCCACATCCTCGTCCCAATCGGCGTGATTTTCGAGATAACCGCTGTCGGTGGTGGCAATGCTCTTGCCGTTGACCTCGATGGCCATGCTCTGCTCCTCTTCGTCATCTGTCCCGGCGCGCAAGGCGATCCTGGGGTGTTGTTGGATGAAAATCAGCGAACCTGAATATTATGGTTTTGTCATATTCCAATCAACGCGCTCCTCTCGTCGGGCGCATCAGGGCGCTCAATGGCGCACCGCCTCGATGCCCTTGTGAGGAATGAAGAGACCACAGCCGAGCAGTCGCTCGCGGCCAAGACCCTCCTCTTGTAGCCGGATGGATTCCTCCGGTCTGAGGTCGGCAAGCAGCAGGCTGCGACTGTGCAGCACTCCGCTGGCAGTGCTCAGGGGCGTGGCGCGTCCGCTCAACGCCTTGCGGATGCGGATGTCGAGCGCTCCGAGCGCCTCGGCGGCGGCGCCCAGAAAGGCTGGCTCGTCTTGCTCGGGATCACAGACCACATAGCGCGCGAACAGTGTTGTCTCGCGGCTGAGCGCGCGGGTGCGGCCCTGGCCGATGGTCAGCGGCTCGCCGGCCAGACTCAGCCGGGTGCCCGGCAGCTCGCTTAGGAGTCGCTCGATGACTGGGCGAGGGGCGCGAATGGCAAGCCGGGTGCGGCGCGAGAGCTGCATCCAGGAATCGGTGCCATGGGCGGGCCGCTCCCAGCCGTTTTGCGACCCCGCGCCATGGATGCTGTGAATGCCAAGCCCGGCGGTTTCAGCGAGCCAGGGGAGGGCTGAGCACAGACCGCCTGCAAGCAGTTGCGCGTGATCGACTGGAATACGTCGGCAGTCGATAGCAAAGAGGACATCGAGCACGCGCTCGGGTGTGGGGATGAGATCGGGTTGAGGGTCTTCGTTCCAGAACATGGGTCTCGCGTCCGGCACCATAGCGTTTCAGTTCAGAGGCAGGCGCTCACGCAGGGCATCGCGGTCGAACCACCAATCGTCCTGCACCAATACGTCAACGACATTGCGCAAGCGCACCAGGAACTTCTCGGGTTCCTTCAGTTCCAATCGTTCCATCCACTGATCGAGCTGTTCGGGAGACTCGACGTGACTGTGACGCCGGGCCACAGTGCCAAGCAACTGGGTGGCGAAGAACATCAGATCCTCGCGCTGACGGCCCTGGGCGCGAATGTCGGCGATAAAGAGCGCGGTGGTGGCGGCCACGGCCGCTCCGTCGGCCTCGTCGGGGGTTTCGTCGATGACGTGATTGAGCAGCTCGATGGTGAGTTCGGGGTCGATGGGGCAGGTCACGGCAATCCAGATTCCCTGACCCAAGGCGCTCAGCGAGCCGGGCTGTTCGGCCTGAAAGAGGACGTCGCAGGCATCGGCGGCCAGTTCGAAGTCGTCATGGGCGATGAAATGCTCGAAGGCCGCGCGGCCCAGGCGCCAGGCCTCCTCGCCGCAGTCGAGACTGGCAAGGGCGCGCGCCATCTGCAGGCGGGTATCGGCCAAGGCGGCGGCGGGCGCGCCACAGCGTTCGAGCTGCGCAGCCTGCTCGCGCAGTGCCTCAAGATGGGATTCGAGCGCGGCCTGTTCAGCGCTATGGTTCAGGATGGACTCGGCCGCAGTATCGCTGAGCTGGTTGGCGAGAAGGTCGAAATGCTTCATGGCAAGTGCCTGCGAGCGGTTGACTTAGCGAATGAGGCCACTGAAGGCGGCTTCCAGGCGGTCTTCCCAGTTCTCTGGAGTGTCGGGATAGGGCGGCTTGACGTCCATGCGGAAAAACCGCTCGCCGGAGCGGGCCACGGCCTGGACCAGGGGAATGAGTTCATCGAAGGACTCGATGTCCTGATGGGCGAGCAGAATGTCACTGAGCTTAAGCATGGCGTGGCGCAACCGCTCCTCGTCGTTGGTGTTGTGAATGCATTGTCGGTTGGGAGATGGGACGCTCGCGGGCGAGCCGAGTGTTTCGCGAGCGAGGCGTTCGCTGGCTGAATCTCGCGCTCCCGGGCCAATCCCCTGGGGGGTGGCGCGTCGGCAGCGTGCGCTGTGTCCTGTCGTCTCGCAGCTGAATGTGAAGACGCCGCGCGGGAAAACAACTGATTTATTAGTAAATTCTTATATTAACGAATATTGACATTCTTGGGTGGAGCGCCTAGCATCCTGCCCTCGCAAGTCGCGGGCGCGACTGGCGGCGCTTGAGCAGACGGCAGAGATTAGCGAATGGTTATTGGGCTGAATGCTCGAATCCGGCTGGATGTTATACCCATCACCCAGCCCGGAGCACATCAGGAAAACCGAAAAACTGATGTGCGATGAGCATATCCCAAAAGGGATAGGTCGGGAGGGGCGCCCCCTCCCGATTGTGGGATAGTCGGGACAGGGGGGGGGCGCTAGAGTGCGCTCCAGTCAAGGGAGTCCTGGCCGAGGGAGCAGACGGCACACGCCGGGCAAGGTCGTCCAGGGGACGAGGCGCTGACCCTGATATGCAATCCTGTGGTCCGGGCCTGTTGGGGTACGCGCGGCGAGCGCAACCCATCCCCTTTACCCGATTCACCGATAGGTAGGAGAGACAGCGCAATGTCGATCGAGAAGCACATCACCCCGATGCTCGACCAGCTCGAAACCGGTCCCTGGCCGAGCTTCATCGCCGGCATCAAGCGGCTGCGCGACGAGCACTCGGATGGCCGCATCAATGCCATGGCCAACGACCTGCTCGGCCAGCTCGAACATTCCTACGAGACCCGCAAGGGCTACTGGAAGGGCGGCACGGTGTCGGTGTTCGGTTATGGCGGCGGCATCATTCCGCGCTTCTCCGAGGTCGGCAAGGCCTTCCCCAGCTCAAAGGAATTCCACACCCTGCGCGTGCAGCCCCCGGCGGGCAACCACTACAGCACCGCCATGCTGCGCCAGCTCGCCGATAGCTGGGAAAAGTTCGGCTCGGGCCTGATCACCTTCCACGGTCAGACCGGAAATATCATGTTCATTGGTACCGATACCAAGAATACCCAGCATTTTTTTGATGAAATCAACGAATACGGCTGGGATCTTGGCGGCGCCGGTCCCTGCGTGCGCACCGCCATGTCCTGCATCGGCGCGGCGCGCTGTGAGATGTCCTGCACCAACGAGCTTAAGGCGCATCGCATGCTGGTGAACAACTTCACCGACGATGTGCATCGCCCGGCGCTGCCCTACAAGTTCAAGTTCAAGGTTTCGGGCTGCCCCAACGACTGCCAGAACGCGATTGAGCGCTCCGACTTCGCCATTCTCGGCACCTGGCGCGACGACATGAAGGTCGAGCAGGACGAGGTGAAGAAGTATGTCGCCGAGAAGGGCCGTCAGTACTACATCGATAACGTCATCACCCGTTGTCCGACCCAGGCCCTGACGCTCAACGATGACAACAGCCTCACGGTCAACAACCGCGACTGCGTGCGCTGCATGCACTGCCTCAACGTCATGCCCAAGGCGCTGCATCCCGGCGACGACAAGGGAGTGACCATCCTCATCGGCGGCAAGCGCACCCTCAAGATCGGCGACCTGATGGGCACCGTCATCGTGCCCTTCAAGAAGCTCGAAACCGAGGAAGATTACGAGTCGCTGGTCGAGATGGCCGAGAGCATCATCGACTTCTGGGCCGAGAACGGTCTGGAGCACGAGCGCTGCGGCGAGATGATCGAGCGCATTGGTCTGGCCAACTTCCTGGAAGGTATCGGCATCGAGCCCGATCCGAACATGCTCAGCCATCCGCGCCAGAGCTCCTACATCCGCATGGATGGCTGGGACGAGGCCGCCGAACAGTGGTTCGAGCGTCAGGCCGAGGCCGGCTGATCCGCGCCGGGGCCGCGCCCTGCGCCGGCCCCGCGCGCTCCAAGCGATTCCAAGATTCATAACTGGAGGAACAAGGCAATGGCGGACATGCGCGAGCCGATCGAATCCGGATGCCCCGATCCCTGGCAGTACATGCACCCGGTCATGCGCAAGAACTTCGGGCAGTGGAAGTATCACGAGCATCCGCGCCCTGGCGTGCTGCTGCATGTGGCCTACAGCGGCGACAAGATCTGGACCGTGAAGGCGGGCACCCAGCGTATTCTCGACGTCTTTACCCTGCGCAAGCTGTGTGATATTGGCGATGAATTCGCTGAGGGCTATGTGCACTTCACCCTGCGCTCGAACATCGAGTATCTGGTGACTGAGGAGTCGAAGGTGCAGCCCCTGATCGAGGCGCTCGAAGGCGCCGGCTTCATCGTGGGTGGTACCCAGAACTCGGTGACCATGATCTCGCACACCCAGGGCTGGCTGCACTGCGACATTCCTGGCACCGACGCCTCGGGCGTGGTCAAGGCCATGATGGATGAGCTCATCGACGAGTTCCGCAACACCAACATGCCCAACCGCGTGCACATCACCACCTCCTGCTGCCAGATCAACTGCGGCGGTCAGGGCGACATTGCGATCAACGTCCAGCACACCAAGCCGCCGAAGATCAACCACGATCTGGTGGCCAATGTCTGCGAACGTCCCTCGGTGGTGGCGCGCTGCCCGGTGGCGGCCATTCGTCCGGCCATGGTCAACGGCAAGCCCTCGCTCGAAGTGGACGAGCGCAAGTGCATCTGCTGCGGCGCCTGCTATCCGCCCTGTCCGCCCATGCAGATCAACGATGCCGAGCACACCAAGCTCGCCATCTGGGTGGGCGGTAACCACTCCAACGCGCGTGGCAAGCCAACCTTCCAGAAGCTGGTGGCCGCCGGCATCCCGAACAATCCGCCGCGCTGGCCCGAGGCCACGGCCATCGTCAAGCGCATCCTCCAAGCCTACAAGGAAGGCGCCAAGGACTGGGAGCGCATCAACGAGTGGATCGAGCGCATCGGCTGGCCGCGCTTCTTCGAGGAGGTGGAACTGCCTTTCACGAAGTATCACATCGATACCTGGCGCGGCGCGCGCGCGAGCTTCAACAGCTCGTCCTATATCCGCTTCTGATCTGGAGCGAATGGGGAGAGGCGCGTCCCGCCCAAGTGCGGGCGCGCCCTGATCGACTGACACCGCATCGCCCTGAATCGGACGTATCGAGTAACCGATTCAGGCGCGCAATGACTGGATTTGGATAGCCACGAGGTCTGCATGAAGTTTGCGCTTCAGATCAACGAGGGGCCCTATCAGCATCAGGCGTCCGACTCGGCCTATCAGTTTGCCAGGGCCGCGCTGGAGAAGGGGCATGAAATCTTTCGGGTCTTCTTCTATCACGATGGCGTCAACAACGCGACGCGTCTGACCACGCCGCCCCAGGACGATCGGCACATCGTCAATCGCTGGGCCGAGCTGGCCGAGCAGTACGATCTGGACATGGTCGTCTGCGTGGCCGCCGCGCAGCGTCGTGGCATCGTCGATGAGGGCGAGGCCAGCCGCAACGGCAAGGACGCCACCAACATTCACCCCCGCTTCCGTATCTCGGGACTGGGCCAGTTGGTCGAGGCGGCCATTCAGTCGGATCGGCTCATCGTCTTCGGTGACTAAGGGAGGCCCTCATGTCGGATACCGTGAAAAAGTTTCTCTACCTCAATCGCAAGGCCCCTTATGGCACCATCTACGCCTGGGAGGCGCTTGAGGTGGTGCTGATTGGCGCCGCCTTCGATCAGGAAGTGAGCGTCATGTTCGTCGATGATGGCGTCTACCAGCTCACCAAGGGGCAGGATACCAAGGGCATCGGGATGAAGAATTTCTCCCCGACCTATCGCACCCTGGGCGACTACGAGGTGCGCCACATCTATGTGGATCGGGCCTCGCTGGAGGCGCGCGGGCTCAGCGCCGATGACCTCATCGAGGTCGCCTTCGAGGACATGGAGACCGAGGAAGAGATCGACAACATCGTCGAGGTGATCGATTCGGCCCAGGTCAGCGAGCTGATGAACGCATCCGATGTCATCTTCAGCTTCTGAGGAGGGGGGCGCATGAGCATTCTGCATACCGTCAACAAATCGCCTTTCGAGCGCGACGCGCTGGAATCCTGTCTGACCTTCGCCACCGAGGGCGCCGCCGTATTGCTGTTCGAGGATGGCATCTACGCGGCCCTGCGCGGCACCCGGGTTGAATCGCGCGTGCGCGAGGCCATGGGCAAGGTGAAGCTGCATGTGATGGGCCCTGATCTGCGCGCGCGCGGTCTCGGCGAGGATCGCCTCATCGAGGGGATCGAGGTCGTGGACTATAGCGGCTTCGTCGATCTGGCCACACAGCACGACAAGGTTCAGGCCTGGCTCTAAGGCCGGTTATCCTTACCACTCACGCATTCCGATTATCAAAACGAAGGAGTATCGAGATGTCAGACACCATCGATGTTGAAGGCAAGCAGATTCCCGTGGACGAAGAGGGGTATCTCTCCAACCTCAACGACTGGGTTCCCGCAGTTGCTGGCGTCATGGCCCAGCAGGACAACCTGGAACTGACTGACGAGCACTGGGACATCATCAACTTCCTGCGCGAGTACTACGAGGAATATCAGATCGCGCCCGCCGTGCGCGTGCTCACCAAGGCTGTGGGCAAGAAGCTCGGCAAGGAGAAGGGCAACAGCAAGTATCTCTACAGCCTCTTCCCCTATGGCCCGGCCAAGCAGGCGTGCCGTTTCGCCGGCCTGCCCAAGCCGACCGGCTGCGTCTGAGCCCGCCTCCCGGTGGGTGCCAGCAGGGTGCCCGCCGGGACTTCTCGCACTAGCACTGAGGTAGCGGAAACATGGCGTTTCTGACGGATTTCTACGCCTTACTCTTCTATTTCGCGGCGTTCGTGCTCGTCTCCGGACTGGTCTACAAGATCGCGCAATATGCGCTGACCCCAGCGCCGCTGAAGATCCCGACCACCCCGGCGCCGATCACCCGCAGTGGCGTCGTGTTCCGCATGATGCGCGAGGTGGTGCTCTTCGAGAGTCTGTTCCGGGGCAACAAGTGGACCTGGATCTTTGGCTGGATGTTCCACTTCGGTCTGCTGCTGGTCACCCTGCGCCATCTGCGCTATTTCATGGATCCGGTGTGGCTGCCCATCGAGCTTGTCCAGCCATTCGGCATCTATGGCGGCATCGCCATGGTGGTGGGGCTTGCCGGTCTCTGGGCGCGCCGTGTCCTGGTTGATCGGGTGAAATTCATCACCTCGCCATCGGATCATTTGATTCTGGCCCTGCTGGTGCTGATCGGGCTGAGTGGCCTCGCGATGAAGTTTGTTTTCCACACCGATGTGGTTGCCATCAAGACCTTTTTCCTCGGGCTCTACCGCTTCGATGTGCAGCCGCTGCCGGGCGACCCGCTGCTGCTGCTGCATCTGCTGCTGGTGGCCCTGCTGATGATCATCTTTCCCTACAGCAAGTTGCTGCACGCGCCCGGTCTCTTCTTCAGCCCAACGCGCAACCAGATCGACAACCCGCGCGAGCGCCGTCATCTCGCCCCCTGGGCGCGTCGGCTTGAACAGCCATGAAGCCAAGCGCGTGTCCGTGCCGTTCGTCCAAGAGGTTGATCCATGGCCAAGGCAACATTTGACGTCCCCGAGCTGAGTCAATACACCGACGTGCCGCCGGTCACGCCGGGCGCCATGGCTCACAGCGCGCCCTTTGTGGCGAAGCCAGAATTTCAGGAGCCGCTCGGTTTTCCCGGCGAGCTGCCCGAGGACTGGCAGCGCAAGGCCATCGGCAAGATGGGCGAACTGCTCGGCAAATATCGCTCGCTGCGTGTCTACATGGATGCCTGCGTCAAGTGCGGCGCCTGCACCGACAAGTGTCACTATTTCCTTGGCACCAAGGATCCGCGCAACATGCCGGTGGGTCGCCAGGATCTGATGCGCAAGGTCTACCGGCGTTATTTCACCCTGGGCGGCAAGCTTTTTCCCAAGCTGGTCGGCGCCGAGGACTTCACCAAGGAGGTGCTCGACGAGTGGTACAGCTACTTCCATCAGTGCTCGCAGTGCCGGCGCTGCTCGGTGTTCTGTCCCTATGGTATCGACACGGCCGAAATCTCCATGGCCGCGCGCGAGATCATGGACAGCATTGGTGTAGGTCAGAAGTATTGCAACGAGATCATCGGCAAGGTCTACAA
>JAFGTZ010000302.1 GCA_016938795.1 Chromatiaceae bacterium
AGCCCCTCTCCCTTGAGGGAGATGCTTTTTGATCAGGAGCTGGTTGCGGTGGCGAGGGTGCGGGTGCGCTGTTGGGCCTCGTAGGCGGCGCGATCGCGTTCTTCGAGCTGCTCGAAGAGTTCGAGCACCCGCGCCACCCGACCGCCGATGCCCGCCGGAGCGGTCTGCACGCGCGGCGGAGTAGCGGCCACCACGGCATCGACCAGAAACTGGGTCTCGGCAAGGGATGGGGCATCGCTCATCCGACAGGAGAGCATGGCATGGCCCAGAATGGGCGCGAGCAGCTGCACCTTGCGCGTGGCGGGCACCACGGCGCGGCGCGAGATGGAATCGAGCCCCTGGCGTTCGAGCTGACGCCCGATCTCGGCATAGAGATAGCGCGCGGCATTGATGCCCGCGCGGCAGCCCATGGGCAGGGCGGCGATGCCGGCATCGGAACGCTGATAGAGGGTGTCGGCAATGTCGAGCAGACGCCGGATGATGGCGGCAATCTCGGGCGTGAACTCGGGATCGCGCAGCCAGGCATCGGGGTCGATACCGGCTTCGCGCAGCCAGGAGAGTGGCAGATAGATGCGCCCGGCGCGCGCGTCCTCGCCCACATCGCGACAGATGTTGGTGAGCTGCATGGCCACGCCCAGATCGCAGGCGCACGCCACCATCTCGGGCGAGCGGGCGCCCATGAGCGCCGTCATCATGGCCCCGACGGTGCCGGCAACACGCGCCGAATAGGCATAGACCCCGGACAGATCCTCGTAGCGGCGGCCCTCGGCATCCCACTCAAAGCCTTCGAGCAGCGCCTCCAGCAGCGCCTTTGGCATGGCGAAACGCACCACCACATCGGCCAGCGCGCGATCGGCCGGATCGTCGATGGGATTGCCGGCGTAGACGCGATCGAGCCGCTCATGCAGCACGGCGAGCGCGCGGGCCTTGGCGCCCGGCTCGTCGGGTGCGTTGTCGATGGCGTCGTCGGCAATGCGGCAGAAGGCATAGAGCGCGATGGCCGGATCACGGAAACGTTGCGGCAGCAGGAAGGATGCCGCATAGAAGGAGCGCGAACCGCCGCGAAGCAGATTGCGGCAGGCGGCAAGATCCGCCATCAATGAGGGTGTTGTCGATTGATTCATTCGCTGTTCAGCCCGTCGCGCTGATGGCGCTCCGCGTAGGGGGAGCACAGCGGCGAGGCGGGCACGCCTCCGAGTGATGTTGCGTCTCAATGGGTTGTCATCGGCGGCCTGAGCGCGCCGTCTTAAGGCCCTTGCCGCCACAGCGGGAGGGCTGGGGATAAGAAGGGAGACGGCGAGTCTGGACACGCCCGCCGCCCTTCATCCCACCCCTCCCTCACCTTGGAGAGAGGGCTTGAAGCGTCAGCCTTGTGCCGCGAATACCGCCGGGTCGGGCACGATGGAGTCGAGCACGCGCGCCGAGGAAATGACGCCTGGCACACCCGCCCCCGGGTGGGTTCCGGCGCCCACCAGATAGAGCCCCTCGACCTCCTCGCTCTTGTTGTGCGGTCTGAACCAGGCGCTCTGGGTCAGGACCGGCTCGAAGCTGAAGCCGGCGCCCAGATAGGAGTTCAGACGGCCCTCGAAGTCCTTGGGCGTGGTGACCAGCGAGGTGGCGATTTCATCCTCCAGCCCCGGCAGCACGGTCTCGCTCAGATAGCGCGCGATGCGGGCGCGATAGGGCTCGGCCTGGGTCTCCCAGTCGATATCGCCGCCCAGATGCGGCACCGGCGAGAGCGCGTAAAAGGTGTCGCAGCCCTCGGGCGCGAGGCTCGGGTCGGTGGCGGTGGGGCGATAGAGATAGAGGCTGAAGTCCTCGGCGAGGATCTTGTGCTTGAAGATGTCCTCGATCAGCTCGCGATAGCGCGGCCCGAGCAGAATGCTGTGATGCTTGACGTCGGGGTACTGACGCTTGGTGCCGAAGTACCACACGAAGAGCCCGTTGGAAAACTTGGAGCGCTCGACCTTGCGATCGGTCCAGTGGCGGCGCAGCGTGGCCGGGAGCAGCTTGCGATAGGTGTTGGCGGCATCGGCGTTGGACACCACCACGGCGGCGGGAATCTCCTCGCCGGTGGTGAGACGCACGCCGGTTGCGCGGCGGCGACGCTTATCGACCAGGATCTGCTCGACCTCAGCCTTGCAGCGGATGGTGCTGCCCTGCCCCTCGATCAGGCTCACCAGCCCCTTGACCAGGGCGCCGGTGCCGCCCATGGCCGAGTGTACGCCCCATTTGCGCTCCAGGAAGGAGATGAGCACATAGATGGAGGTGACGGTGAAGGGATTGCCGCCGATCAGCAGCGGATGGAAGGAGAGCACCTGACGGATGTAGGGATCCTTGATGTACTTCGACACCATGCCGTAGACCGTGCGGTAGCTTTGCAGCCGGGTCATGTCAGGCACGATGCGCGCCATGTCGGTCCAGGAGGTGAAGGGCACATGACCGAGCTGCTCGAAGCCGACCCGGAAGACCTCCTCGCTCATCGTCATGAAGCGGTCGTAGCCCTCGACATCGCGCGGCGAGAACTGCGCGATCTGCGCCTTGACCTTGTCGGCGTCGCCGCTGTAATCGAACACCCGCCCGTCGTCAAAGCGGATGCGATAGAAGGGGTCCATGAGACGCAGATCGACATCGTCGGAGAAGGTGCGCCCACAGAGCGACCAGAGTTCTTCGAGCAGAAAGGGCGCGGTGATGATGGTCGGGCCGGCATCGAAGCGAAAGCCGTCGCGTTCATGCACATAGGCGCGTCCGCCCGGGGCATCGAGCCGTTCGAGCACCGTGACCGCATAGCCGCGCGCGGCGAGCCGCACGGCGGCGGCCAGTCCGCCGAATCCGCTGCCAATGACCACGGCGGGCGGCTTCGAGCCGCTGGCGCTAGGGGTGGATGCCTGGGAGTGCGCGAGTGTCAAGTCCATGTTACTCATTCAACTGTCAAGATAGGTTGACAATAGAGCAGTCGGCGCTTGCCGTCTACCCAGTGTTCTACTAAGAAATTCAGGCCGTGAGCGAGTCCACGACCCAAGCCCCATGATGGGGGCAGTCTATGTCCATTACAGATGGATGTTTCGGTGAGGGCTGGGCGCAGCACAGACTGATGCGCAACGGAGATGGCGCATCCGCTGAAAGCGCCTCATCCTCCTGGAGCGACTGTCCCGCCTCACGCACATTCCAGCCCCTGCTCGGCGGCAATGCGCGCGATGAGTGCCGCAAGCTCCTCCGGGCGCTCTTCATGGGCCAGATGCCCGAGCCCGGGCAGGTTGATGAGCTGGGCGGCGGGCTGGCGCGCGCGGATGCGGCGCGCCTCGGCGGGCGGCACGCTCAGATCACCCTCGCCCACCACCAGCACCAGCGGCGTGGCGAGCCGGGGCAGCGCCTGCTCGATGGGCTTGAGATCCCAGTTCGCCATCATGGTGAAGGTGGAACGCACATGGGTCGGGGTGCGGATGACGCGCTGATAGAGCTCGATGCCCCGCGCATCCAGACGCGAGCCGGTGCCGTGCAAGAGGCGCTCGATGGCGGCCCGATCGCGCGCGCGACGCGCGAACAGATGCCACATGGGCGGCGCGTTCGACAAGAAGCGCGCGGCCGGTCCGAAGAGATGCGCGGGCAGCCCGCGCCAGGGCATGAGTGCGCCGTTGAGACTGACGAGCGCGCGCGGCGCGAGCCGCCCGTCGAGACAGAGGCGGGCGAGAATGGCCGCGCCCGCCGAATGACCGACCGCCAGATCGGGGCGCATCTCCAGCACATCGAGCAGCCCGGCCAGCGCCTCGGCCATGCCGGGCAGCGACAGACGCCCCGGCTCGGGCGCCGAGGTAAAGCCATGCCCGGGCAGATCCGGGGCGATCAGGGTAAAGCGCTCAGCCAGCGCCGGGATGAGATCACGCCAGGAATGGGTGGCCGCGCCGGTGCCATGCACCAGCAGGAGCAGCGGCCCCTGCCCCTGAATCTGCACATGCCAGCGCAGCCCGGCGGCCTCGACAAAACGGCTCGCGGCGCGGTTGGGCCAGTCGTGGCCCTGGGTCTCCCAGTTCAGGCGTTCGAGCATGGGTCTCGCCTCTCCTTCAGCCCAGCCCCTCGTGCTCGGCGCGCAGAGGGGCCATCTTGCTAGGCCAGCGCGCGCACGGCCTGATTGAGCGCGCTGGCATCGGCGTGCGGCAGCGGCAGATAGCGCGCACCCATCTCACCGGCCAGCTCGCGCCCCTGGGCCTGGGGCCGGGGCGAGGTGTCGATGAGGATGGCCGCCAGCTCCGAGAGCCGCACCAGACGCGCCGCGGCCTTGGCCTCGTCGAAGGCGCGCGCGCGCCCGCCCGTGCCGTCGCGCGCCACATTGGCCCGCCCGTCGGTCATGAGCACCAGAATGGGTGTGCCGCCCCGGCGCTGGATGGAGTCGGCCATCATCATGCCCAGGTCGATGCCCGAGGCGAGCGGCGTGCCGCCACCGCCCGGCAGTGCGGCCAGGGTGCGCTTGGCGCGCACCAGCGAGCGCGTGGGCGGCAGCAGCACCTCGGCGGCCTTGCCCCGGAAGGCCACCAGCGCCACCTGATCGCGGCGCACGTAGCAATCGGCCAGCAACAGCTCGACCGCGCCCTTGGCCTCGGCCAGACGATGCAGCGCCGAGGAGCCCGAGGCATCCACGATGAAGATGGTGGTGCTCTCCGACTTGTGCTTGAAGCGCGTGATGCGGAAATCATCCTGGCGCACCTCGATGCGGGTTGACGACTTGCCGGCGCGGGCGCGCTCCTCGCGGCGCAGACGCTGCCAGGGCGCGGCGGCGCGCAGGGTCTCGACCACGTTCAGACGCTGCCCGGCGCGCAGCTCGCCGCGCAGCACCCCGGCGGGCCGCCCGCGGCTGGGGGCGTTCTGGGTGGCGCCGGCCTTGCCGCTGGCGCGTGAGCGCGAGCGGCGCAGGGCGCCAAGCTGCAACTGCGAGAGCAGATTGGCCGGAATGGCGGCCTTGGCGGCGTCGAGAATCTTGTCTTCCAGCTCCTCGGGTTCCTGCTGTTCCTCGGACTGATTCTGCTCCTGATCCTGCTGCTCCTCGGGCGGCGGCGGTGGCGGCGGCTCGTCGGGTGGCGGCTCCATGGGCGGGAGCTGGGTGGCGCGCGGGGCGAGCACCAGACGCGCGGCGCAGGCCAGATCCGCCTCCTCAACCGTCTCGCGCCCGGCCAGCGCCGCCGAGGCGCAGGCGGTGCGGGTGGCGAAGAGCGAGGCGCGCAGCGAGGGGATGCCAAGCGCGAGCGCGATGCCGCAAAGCGCCTCGACCTGCTCGTCGCTGATGCTGACACGCGCGAGCCGCGCGCGCGCGGCCAGCACATCCTCCTGGAGCCAGTCGCAGCTGATGCTCTCGTGATGACGCACGGCATTAAGATCGAGATGGAAGGCGAGCCGGTCGAGCAGCGCATTGAGCAGGCCCTCGTCCTCGCCCACGCCCTCGTCGAGCGCCACCAGCGCAAAACGCGCCGCCGAGCGCTGGGCCAGCCCGTCGCGCTCCAGGATCACCTCGCCGAAGTCGAAGGCGGAGGTCAGGCGCGCCACGGTGTTGGGCGCGACCCGCTCGGCCATGGCCAGCTCGACCAGGCCGCCATCGGCCTCGGCCAGCAGGCCGCGCTCGGCCACCGGGCGCCCGGCGCTCAGGGTCGCGGCCAGATCGAGACCGCCGAGCAGACGCCCGTCGGTCACATGCAGCGGGATGCGCCGCAGCGGCGCGCCCGGCGGTTGCAGATCGCGCATGATCATGAGCCACTGATCGCGCACCGGCCCGGGCAGTGCGCGCAGCGCCACGCCGCCCGTGCCGACCGGATCAACGCTCATGAGCGCGGCGGCCAGCACCGCGTCATCCCAGATCGCGGCGCCCGATGGACCCGCCAGCGGCTGCGGGGCGGGCGCGGGCGCCATGGGGGAGAGGGCGCTCATGCTCAGTCCTCGCCGAAGAGTTCCGCCACCGCGCGCTCGACGCGGCTGGTGGAGCCGGATTCGTCGAGCGGGTCGCGCCGCAGCCGGTGGCGCAGCGCCGAGGTGGCCACGGTCTTGAGATGGACATCGAGCACCTCGGCATCGCCCTGAAGCGCGGCCAGGGCGCGCGCCGCGCGCATCAGGGTGAGCTCGCCACGCAGACCATCGGTGCCGAGCTTGATGCAGAGTTCGCCGGCGCGCTCCAGGCTGGCGTCGGGCACCTGCACCTCGGGCAGCAGCTCGCGGGCCTTCTGGATCTGGCGGCGCACCTTGGCGTCCTTGTTCTTCCACTTCTGCACGAAGGCCTCGGGGTCGCGCTCGAACTCATCGCGCAGCCGCACCACCTTGATGCGGGTGGGCAGGTCGGTGGGGGTGCTGACCTCGACCGAGAGACCGAAACGGTCCTGAAGCTGGGGCCGCAGCTCGCCCTCCTCGGGGTTGCCCGAGCCGACCAGCACGAAACGCGCCGGGTGGCGGATGCTCAGACCCTCGCGTTCGACCAGATTCTGGCCCGAGGCGGCCACGTCGAGCAGCGCATCGACCAGATGGTCTTCGAGCAGGTTGACCTCGTCGATGTAGAGAAAACCGCGATGCGCGCGCGCGAGCAGGCCCGGCTCGAAGGCCTTTTCGCCCTTGGTGAGGGCGCGCTCCAGGTCGAGCGCGCCGATGACGCGATCCTCGGTGGCGCCAAGCGGCAGATCGACCACCGGCACCGGCACCTGATGCGATTTGAGCGTGCCGTTCTTGGCCTTCTTGGCGCGGCACTCATCGCAAAGATAGTCATCGCTGGCGTCGGGATCGCAGTGATAGGAGCAGTCGGTGGCGCGCATCTTGGGCAGCAGCGCGGCCAGTCCGCGAATGGCGGTGGACTTACCGGTTCCCCGGTCGCCGAACACGAGCACACCGCCGAGCGCGGGCTCGACGGCCGCCATCAGCAGCGAGCGCTTCATCTCTTCCTGAGCAACGACAGCGGAGAAGGGAAAAGGGATGGGCATGGGCGACAAACCTTGTGGCTGGAGTCAGGCGGCGTTATCAGCCGGTTAAACGGAACGGGCGGCGCCAGCACACCAGGCGCGGCGCGCAACCCCTTCCAGGATCATGATGCGGACCGGCCATGCGACATGGCCAATCCAACCCATGTCGCGCCGATCGAACCCGACCGCCGCGCATGCAATCAAGTGCGCGACCCTAGCGCCCCTGCTTGGCCGTGGTCAAGCGCGCGCGATCAATCCGCGCTCGATCAAGGCCCACTGTGCGCGCCCGAGCGCTCGGGTTATAACCATCACACATGAATTTATCGGTGAGGGCTGGGGGATGGACACGGGGGTGTCGACGGCAGGGATGCCGTCGTCAAGCCTCCATGGATGGATTCACGGCGTCCCCCGGGGCCATCACCCAGCCCGGAGCGCCTGAGGAAAACCAAAAAACTGATTGGCGATTGCTATAGGCTAGGCGCCCCACGGCAGACCCGCCGCTTCAGCATCCAATGTCGAGGAGGTCATTCCCATGCGCGAGCCCATGCGCAAGCGGTTCCCCACCACTACGCGCCCCGCCCCAACCCGGGAGGCAGCGGCATGAGCACACCCCAGCCGCTCGAAGAAGGCCCATCCAAGGGCCTTGGTCAGATTTCGCTGCTCAGCCACGACGCGCGGCTCAAGGGACGACCGCGTCTGTGCAGCGACTGCGGGCTGTGCGACAGCTCGCTCAAGCCGCTGATGCCCACGGCCTGCGTCTTCGTCGAAAACCGCACCGCCGCCATCGAGCAGCGTCTGCACGGACGCGCGCGCCGCCCCGACGATGAGCTGCGCTTCGGCATCCATCGCGCCCAGTACATCGCGCGGCTGCGCCGCCCCAACCCCAAGGGGCAATGGAGCGGCATGGTCACGGCGCTTGGCGCGCGCCTGCTCGACACCGGCCGGGTCGAGGCGGTCATCACCACGGGCGCGGCGCCCGGCACACGCTTCAAGGCCCAGCCGGTGCTGGCGCGCACGCCTGAGGAGATGCTCGCCAGCGCCGGCAACAAGCCCTGTCTCTCGCCCAACCTGGCGCTGCTCGATGAGGTGCGCAAGCAAGGCATCCGCCGCCTCGCCGTGGTGGCCACCAGCTGTCAGGCGCACATGCTGCGCGCGCTGGAGTCCGAGCTGGGTCTGGAGCGGCTCGACATCATTGGCATCCCGTGCAGCGACAATGTCGCCTGGGACGATCTGCAATATTTTCTCAAGACCATCTCGCGCTCGCCCGAGACCATCGAGCACTATGAGTTCATGCAGGATTTCAGCCTCTGGATGCGCCACGAGGACGGCCACATCGAGCGGGTGAACTACATCGACTTTCCCATGGACAAGCTGCACGGCATCTTTCCCTCGGCCTGTCTGGCCTGTTTCGATTATCCGAACAGCCTCGCCGACATCACCATCGGCTACATGGGCGCGGAGCTTGGCTGGCAGTGGACCCTGGTGCGCACCGAGGCGGGCGAGGAACTCTTCGAGCTGCTGCGCCCCGACCTGGAGCTGGGCGCGCCTCTGGAGTCGGGCGATCGCACCCGGGGCATGCCGAGCTACATCGAGCGTCTCACCCATCCGCCCGGCGGCAAGCGCCCGCCGCTGCCCATCCGCCGCCTGGTGGCCTGGCTTCAGCGCACGCGCGGCCCGCGCGGCCTGGAGTTCGCGCGCGCCATCATCGAGATGAAGCTCCTGCGCAATCTGAACTATGTGCGCAGCAAGTTCGCGCGGCTTGAATCGCGCATCGTGCCAGCGGCGGTCTACCAGACGCTCGCACCCTATGCCGAGCCCTACCAGAGGCACATCGGCCGCCCGCTCGCGCCCGAGGCCAGCGAGGCGCTTGATCCCTAGAAAGGCGCAGGACTCGGCCTGCCCTGGGCAGGCTGGCATGAAAAGTTCGCGCCATGTCGATACACTTGTGCGTGACCCGCCCTTGATCGAGCGCGGGTCCGAGCAACGGGACAAGCCACTTGCCCGCCTGCTGTGGGCGCAGTGTCGCGAACGCCGCGCCCACATCCATCTCCCGCCGAGGAGCGCTGCAACCCAAGTCATTGAATTTGGGCCAGGCTCGGGGGGAGGAACAACCGTTCCAACGGCGCTCACTCAGGTTCTATCGAGGTTTGATTCACATGAGTGAGTTCACTGATTACAAGGTTGCCGACATCAAACTGGCCGATTACGGTCGCCGCGAGATTGCCATCGCCGAGACCGAGATGCCGGGTCTCATGGCCATTCGCAAGAAATACGCCGCCGAGCAGCCGCTCAAGGGCGCGCGCATTACCGGCAGCCTGCACATGACCATCCAGACCGCCGTGCTCATCGAGACCCTGGCCGATCTGGGGGCCGACATCCGCTGGTGCTCCTGCAACATCTTCTCGACCCAGGATCATGCCGCCGCCGCCATTGCCGCACGCGGCATCCCGGTCTACGCCTGGAAGGGCGAGACGCTTGACGAGTACTGGTGGTGCACCGAGCAGGTGGTCAACTGGCCCGATGGCAAGGGGCCGAACATGATTCTCGACGACGGTGGTGACGCGACCCTGCTCATCCACAAGGGCGTCGAGTTCGAGAAGGCCGGCGCCGTGCCCGCGCCCACCGCAGACGACAACGAAGAGTGGAGCGCCATCCTTGGTGTGCTCGGCCGCACCTTCGCGCGCGACAAGCAGCACTGGCACAAGCTCGCCGCCGACATCAAGGGCGTGACCGAGGAGACCACCACGGGCGTGCATCGTCTCTATGAGATGGCCCGCAACGGCACCCTGCTCTTCCCCGGCATCAACGTCAACGATTCGGTCACCAAGTCGAAGTTCGACAACCTCTATGGCTGCCGCGAGTCGCTCGTCGATGGCATCAAGCGCGCCACCGACGTCATGATCGCCGGCAAGATCGCCATGGTGTGTGGCTATGGCGACGTGGGCAAGGGCAGCGCCCAGTCGCTGCGCGGCCTGGGCGCCACCGTCTGGGTCTCCGAGGTCGATCCGATCTGCGCCCTGCAGGCCGCGATGGAGGGCTTCCGCGTGGTCACCATGGACGAGGCGGCCCCGATCGCCGATATCTTCGTCACCGCCACGGGCAACAAGAACATCATCACCCACGACCACATGGCGGCCATGAAGGATCAGGCCATCGTCTGCAACATCGGTCACTTCGACAACGAGATCGACATTGCCGGCGTGAGCAAGTATCAGTGGGAGGAGATCAAGCCGCAGGTTGATCACATCATCTTCCCCGACGGCAAGCGCATCATCATGCTCGCCAAGGGGCGTCTGGTGAACCTCGGCTGTGGCACGGGACACCCGAGCTTTGTGATGTCGAACAGCTTCACCAACCAGGTGCTCGCCCAGATCGAACTCTTCACCAAGCGCGCAGACTATCCGCTCGGCGTCTATGTGCTGCCGAAGCATCTCGACGAAGAGGTGGCGCGGCTGCATTTGGGCAAGATCGGCGCGAAACTCACGGTGCTCAGCCAGGATCAGGCCGATTACATCGGCGTGCCGGTCGAGGGGCCGTACAAGCCCGAGCACTATCGCTACTAAGC
>JAFGTZ010000303.1 GCA_016938795.1 Chromatiaceae bacterium
CCGGCGGCGCGCGCCAGCAGCAGGCTACTGGTGCCGACGCCATACTGCGCCGCGCCGGAGAGCACGGATTCCAGCGGATCGAGGCCGGGACCGGCTTCCAGCAGGCGCACGTTCAGGCCAGCCTCGCGGTAGTAGCCCTGTTCCAGAGCCGCGTAATAGCCGGCAAACTGGAAGGCGTGGCTCCACTTGAGCTGTAGGCTGACAGTCTCAAGCGCCTGAGCCGGTTCGCCGGCCTGGGCCAGCGTGCAGACGAACAGGAAGCCGTAGCACATCGAACGGACACAAGCCGAAATCTCACAGCAAACCAACATGCGTGGTGTCCTCAGTGACGGATGGGAACACCAGAGCCTGTTGCGCCGGCACTCCCGCACCATTCAGCCTGTGCCGAGCAGGGCATCCATCTCCAGCTCGATGGCCTCGAAGGGCGGAATGCGGGCGCGTCCGCTGCCTTCGAGCGTCGCAATCTCGCGCCAGTCGCCATCGATGAGCCGGTAGGCGGTCAGCCGCCGCTTCTCGGGCCAGATCAGCCAGTAATCGGGCACGCGATGCCGCTTGAGCAGCAGCGGCAGGACCAGGGTGTCTTTCTTCTCATGTCCGGGCGAGACGATCTCGCAGACCCAGTCGGGTGGCAGATCGATGACGCCGTCAGGAGGCTGGGGCAGCCGCTCCCGACGCCAGCCAGCCAGATCATGCGACGGGCACTCGTGGACCTCATAGGCGACGCTGACCTCGGTGGCGAACCACCAGCCGCCGCCGAGGCCATCGCGCCCGCCGAATGGATGCAGTTCGACACACAGATTGCCCTGAGCAACGCCGTGGGCAAACCGCGCCATCGGCCGACGCACGATGTCTCCGCCGATCAGTTCCACCCGCTCTTCCGGGCACAGGAGGAGATCGTCGAGTGTGTTGAGTTTCAGCGCTTCCATGGGATGTCTCCGGCAATGGATCGAAACGCCGCTATCTTCGCGCAACCAGATCGAGGACTCCAGCACCCAGGCCGGAACCCACACCGGGCTACGCGTGATCTTGAACTGTTTAAGCCGCGCGAAGCGCTCACCGGTCTCCTCGTGTTCTCTTCGTTGAAGCGGCGGATCAGCTCTCCAACTCCACAGTCTCTATCCGTTTGGATGTGACCGCCACTCAGACCCCGTAGCGCGCCATCTTGAGCGGCAGAATGGTGCGCGTGGTTTCGTAACCTAGCCGATAGAGTTCGTGCTTGACCTCGGGGCCGAGGCCGAATTCCAGCGGCGAGATGTCGTTGGTATCGATGATGACGGTGGCGTTCCAGAAGGCATCCTGAACGAATTCGTGCGAGAGGCTGGTCATGAAGGTGCGTATCAGGGCCTGGAGATAGTCCGGCAGCGGGAGATGGCGGCGCGAGCGCGTGCCGCCCGGACGCGCGCGCAGCCGAAAGGAGCACAGCGGCGTGCCGTCGTTTGCCCAGTCTTGGCGCAGGGCTTCTTCGGCGAGGATGCTCCCGTCGATGAGCAGACGGCCCTCGTATTCCTTGTAGGCAAACAGCAGCGGGATGCCCATGGAGCAGCGAATGGCCTGGGCGACGCGCATGCGCGGCGCGCGTGCGCGGTCGAAGATGACCGGCTCGCCGCTCAGCACATCGGTGGCGACCACATGCAGATCGAGCGCGAGATCCTCGAAACGCGCTCCATCGAGTTGGCGATCCATCCAGTGCTCGAAGCCATCCCCCGAGGAAAGCCCGCCGCGAAACAGGAGTTGCCAGAGATCGAGTTCCCGAAAGCGGCGGAAATCGACGGAGGTCGCCAGCTCCTGCATGGCCTCGGTTGACCAGCCCGCCGCGCGCAAGCCGGCCACGATGCTGCCCCCCGAGACACCCACAAGATGCGTGCTGATGACACCGAGTTCATCGAGCGTGCGCAGCACCCCCACATGCGCCGGAAGCCGGGTGCCGCCGCCGGCGAGGATGGGCACAAGGCGCGCTCCGGATAGGGGTGCGCCACCCTGGAGATGATCGGCTTGCTGATCCGTGGCGGCCTGCATGACGCACCTCGCACAGGCTGTGGCTAAAAGGCCGTGATGGGCGCTTCCTCGCGCACCAATGGCCCAGGGAGGTTACTCAGTGGGGGCCGCATCCCTGAGGTCTTGCCCTCGCCGGGCAAGCACCTCGTCGATGAAGGCGGGACGTGCGATGGCGTAGCCCTGAACATGATCGACGCCGATGTCGCGCAGCAGCTCGATGATGTCGGCATTCTCGACAAATTCGGCCACCGTCTGCTTGCCCATGAAGTGCGCGATTTCGTTAAAGGAGCGCACGATGGCCTGATCGTGAGGGCTGTGTACGATGTCCTTGATGAAGGATCCGTCGATCTTGACGTAATCAACCGGCAGGCGCTTGAGATAACCATAGGAAGAGAGCCCCGAGCCGAAGTCGTCGAGATAGAGTGCGCAGCCGAGTGCCTTGAGCTGTTCGAGATTGGCCGCCGCCCGTTCGAGGTCGGCGATGGCGGCGGTCTCGGTGACCTCAAAACCCACGCGTTCGGGTGCGATGGCCCAGTGGCGCAGACGCTCGCCAACCCAGGGCACGAAATCCGGATCGCCAATGGTCTGGCCCGAAAGGTTGATGGCCACGCTGCCGAGCGGGCCGTCGAGATGGGGGTGGGCGTTGAGCCAGCGCAGTGTCGTCTCGATGACCTGCTGATCGAGTGTGCGCATGAGGTTCAGCGCCTCGGCGGCGGCGATGAAATTGCCCAGGTGCAGCGGCTGATGCTGTTCGTCATAAACGCTCAGCAGAATCTCGGAGTGATGTCCTCCGTTAGGATGCAGGACGTCGAGATCGGCGAGCGGAGCGATGGGCTGGAAGCGCAGCCGGATGCGCTCCGAGCGGATGGCGTCCTCGGCCTGAGCCCAGGCGTGCAGCTGTTCGAGCTGTTCACGGATGAGCGGATCCTCGGCGCGAAAGAGCATGACGCGGTCGCCGCCGTTGCGCTGTGCGGTCAGGCAGGCGAGGCTCGCGGCGGAGAGATGGTGCTCGGGCGTGGCCTGCTCCCGATCAAGCAGACTGAGCCCGAGGCTGCCCGAGAGCCCGCGTGCGCCTGCTTGGGTTTCGGGCGTGAAGGGAAGCGCGCCGAGCGCCCGGCGCAGCCGCTCGCCAAGCGCGAGCGCCGCCTCGGCGTGTGCGATGGCGGTGAGCGCGCCAAAGCGTGCGCCGCCCAGATAGGCCAGGGCGCGCGCCTCGGGCAGCTCGGCGCGCAGCAGCTCGGCCACCGCGCCCAGAATCTGCTCGCTGCGGGCAAAGCCGCGATGCGGGGTCATGAGATCGAAACGGTCGAGTTCGAGAAAGCCGAGCAGATGCAGCGGCTGCTCGTGGTTCGGGTGGGCGAGCAATTCGACGAGGGCCCCACGCAGCTGATGCTGGTTGGCCAGTCCCGTCAGTGGGTCGGGATGCTCATGATGGCGGATATCGGATTGCATGCGTTCCAAGGCGGCGGTGGCGGCGCGTTGCACGCTGCCCTCGGGGGATGTTGGGTCGATGCTGGCCTGCTCGCGCAGGAGCTTGCGGGCCAGGCGGGTGCGCCGCAGGCTGATGAGGTGCTTGCCTAGGGGATCGGCGAGGCCGAGCCGGGAGCCATCCTCACTGCGCCAGATCAGGCGCAGCGCGCGCGTCCGTTCCTGCTCGTGAATCCAGAGGAGGGTGCCAAGGTGCAGGGCATCGACACGCGCGAGCGCGTCGCGCCAGGTGGCGTTGTCGAGATCCTCGGGCGCGGCTGTCTCGGGGCCATCGTCGGCTCCAGGCGCAAGCGGCGTGAAGGGGCGATAGAGCGCTGCATCGAGCTGCTGCAAGCGCGCTTGCTCCAGGGTTTGAAAGACGCGCCCGGTTAGCTCGGCGCACTCCCAGGGCGTGAGGCCCGTGGCGCCCAGTCCGTCGAGTAGCGCCTCAAGCAGCACCTGGTGGTTGGCGCTCTCGATCGGGCGGCTCGACTCGGGCGTGCCGCCGCCGGTGTCGAGGTGCAGCTGCCAGAGCGTACGCCAGTGGCGGCGCCAGCGCGGGCTGTCGAGTCCGTCCTCAAGGCAGACCGCCTCCAGCAGGGTGCGCCAGCCGAGATTGAGCACCTCGATGAGGATGGGGTGGGTGGGGCGCGCGGTGAAGGCGGCATTGATGCGCAGGCGTACCTGCTCGCGCGCCTGACGGTGGCGTTCGCGAATCTCGCAGACTGCGACCCAGTGGGCGCGATTTGAGCGACTCAGTTGCTGAAGCTGCGCCTTAAGCGCGCTCATCTGCGTGGCGAGTGTGTCCAGGGCCGCGAGATCGTCTGCCTCGGCGGCCACCAGGCGCTCGATGAGAATTTCAAACTCGCGTTGATGCTCGGCATCGTCCTGTACGCCGTTGGGCAGGAGGCGGGCGAGCTGGTCGATCTGATCGAGCAGACGCACCAGCGGATAACGCTCATCGAGCAGGGCGCCGGGATGGGCCACCGCCATGGCGAGCAGATGCGCGGGAATGCGCTGGAGCACTGTCTTGAGCGTGGCCGGTGTGGCGCTATCGGTCAGAATCGTGCCAATAAGCTGATCGGTGAGCGCCACGCGCTCATGGGTGCGTGGCAGGCGCAACAGATCGCCTTGATCATGGCCGAGGGTGCGCGGCCAATGTTGCACCGCCCGGTGCAGTGAATACGCCTGAGAGGATGGCGGTTGCACGGCCAGAGTGCTCAGCCTGTTGAGCAGCTCGCGCAGCTGCGAACCGGGCGGCGCGCTCTGGGGCACGGATGCCGGAGGGGCCTCGGGCGGGAGGTTCTCTGCTGGCTGTGGTCTGTGCGGCGACAGCGCCGCTGCCTCGCGCGGAGGGCGGACGGGTGCGGGCGGCTGAATGCGCTCGCGTGCCCTGATACCGAGCGCCTGCAGGCGCTGCGAGAGTCCCAGGTAGAAGCCGGCTAGTGTCGGGGCAATGCGATGCCCGGCAAAGCGTAGGCAGATGCGCAGGGCGGCGCGGCTGATGCCGGTCTGATCGAGACTTTCTTCCAGCAGGTCAATGAGGTGTTCGGGGTCGAGACGGCGCAGCGGATCGCCTGGCAACTGATCGATCTGGGAGCGCAGCTTGGCCAGAGGATCATTCAGTTCCTGTTCGAGACGATCATTGAGTTCGGATTTCACCAGCCAGTTTTCAAAGTCGTCCTGATCGAGCAGTTCAAGCTCACCGCGTTGCTCGCTTGGGGGTTCGGAGCTAGGCGCTGGGCTGGTGAGCAGCTCATCGAGCGCTTCACGCATCTGGCGCGCGAGGTAACCGGATTGGCGCGCCTGGACAAGGAGACCGATTTCGTTCCCGAAGAGCATGCGCAGCGAGTCGGAGTCGGCGCTTTCGTTACGCCTCCAGAGTTCCTCAAGCAAATGCTCGACCCAGGTGTCGAGAATGGCCGGTAGCTCGTCCCTGCTGGCGCTGAGCAAGAGGCGCAGCGCCTGGGTGTTGGCGGGGGCGTCGGGCGCCTCCATGGACGGCGCGCCATGCGTCTGGGCCATGAAGCGCTCAAGCCGGGGCGCGGCATCCTCGAACAGGTTTGCAAAGCGTAGCGCCAAACCCCTGGGGCGTGATGCGCACCACCTCGGCGAGGACGCGCGCGCTGGCGCCTCCATCGGGGAGCGCGATGCCCATGGGGAAACGCGTACCAGGTAGCGCATGGCCATCAAGACGTTGCGCATCGACCGTCAGAAACAGGCCGCCCGAGCAGAGGTCGCGGATCTGGGCATGCATCGAGACACCCGGCGCCGGCTCAATCTCCGCTTCGAGATCAACCCGATAGCGCGCATGCAAACGTCGCTCATCGCTGCGGTCGAAGGAATGTGTCATAAACTGCGCACCAAAAGAATAGCGTCATCCCGACTCTGAACGCTGTTGCCACTGAGGTTCCGGCTTGGCGCCCGCGCCTGATATACCGGCAAGGTGCTGGGAGTTTGGATTTTGAGCCACTCCCATCCGCGCGCGGTCTAGCGTTCTCTGGCCGCCAATCTTACTGAAGCAAATCCGCCCAGCGCTATCCTTGAGCGACGCCTCTTGGCTGTTATCGAGAGTCCGCCTGGTGCCATCGGGGAATGTACGCCGTTTAAGCCCGCACGCGATTGGTGATCGTTTAATTCGATAAAAGCCACTGGAATAAACGCTTGGATTGAATTGCTTGCGCCGGGATATTC
>JAFGTZ010000304.1 GCA_016938795.1 Chromatiaceae bacterium
CGCAGGGCGCGGCGCAGATGGCTGGCGTCGAGCGCGGCGGGCCATTCGCTCTCGCCCATGTATTGCTGACTGATGAGCTGGCCCTGGTAGTGGATGGGGCCAACCAGACGCACCTGGAGCGCGCCGGCGCAGGCCGCCTCGCTCCAGCCCGAATTGGGGCTGGGGAGCATGGCGTGATGGCGCCAGGCCGCACGCCAGGCCGCGCGCGGATGCTCGCCCAGCAGCCAGGCGGCGGCCATGATGAGCGGCACCGAGAGCCGCGCCGGGAGCCAGTGGATGAGATCGTCCGAGCGCGCCCCGGCCCAGCCGAAACGCCGATAGCGCGGGGTTTTGTAGCCCACCATGGAATCGAGGCTGGAGATGGCCTTGACGACAATGAGCCCCGGCAGACCGAAGAGACAGAAGGCCCACAGCGGGGTCAGCACCCCATCGGTGAGATTCTCCGAGAGGCTTTCGATGACCGCGCGCACCATGCCGGCGCGATCCAGAGGCTCGGTATCGCGCCCCACCAGCATGGCGAGTTGGGCGCGCGCGCGCGGCGGGTCGTCGAGCGCGGCCAGCACCCGCTCGCCCGCATCGAGCAGGTCGCGCGTGCAGAGCAGGCTGTAGGCGATGAAGAGATCCCAGCCCGCGCCGAGCCAGGGATGCAGCCCCCCGAGCAGCGCATGAATCAGCCACCAGAGCCCGAGCGCCCCGCCCACCACCAGCAGCCAGTGGAGCACCCCGCCCAGATAGCCCGAGAGCCCAAGCGCGAAAAGCGCCAACTCGCAGCGGCTGATCCAGCCACCGAGCAGCCGGATGGGATGCCAGCGATAGACCGGATCGCCCAGGAGCCCGTCGAGCAGCGCGGCGGCGAGCACCAGCAAGAGAGAGTCGCTCAGTTCCATTTGCGTGCGAACCCCCACACCACGGCCAGGGCCGCCAGCTCGGCGGGGGCGCGCTCGGGCGCCGCCGCAAGTCGTGCGCGGAAATCGGCCGTATGCTCGGGGGCCAGCGCCACCACGGCGGCCAGGAGCGCGGCCTGATCGAGCAGCGCCTCGTGCGCCACGCCCGGATGCAGAATGCCGACCCGCCCCAGATCCACCGTCTCGGCCAGCGCATAGGCCGCAGCGGCGCTGCGCGGGTCGTGCACGATGGCCTGAAGATTGTCGTGAAAAAGCCGCGCGGTCTCGCTGTCGAGTGCGTGTTCGGCGCACTGGCGCAGCGCCTGCTCGGTGCAGCCGTGGCGCGCGAGCGCGGCGGTGATGGAGCGGCGCAGCGCCGGGCAGAGGCCGTTTTGCAGCAGCAGACAGTCGCGCACCGCCTCGCGCGTGGCGCGCGCGAGCAGCTCGCCCAAGGTGTTGTGCGCGCCCGCCCAGTGGCGCTCCCAGTCGCACGCCTCGCGCGCCAGGGGCGCGGCAATGGCGAGCTGATCGGTGCCGGTGCCGGTGGCCAACCCCGAGGAAAAGAGGCTTGGCATACGCAGATCGAGCAGCGCCGTGCTCTTGGCCTCGGTGACCAGGGTGGCCGCGCGCACCAGGGCCGCGCCCGTGCAGGGCTGATTGATGAAGACCAGGGTGACGATGGTGCCCTCGCCCGTCTCGTCCGGCGACGGTTCCATTGCTGGCTCGGCGGGTGGCGCGAACGCAGGCGCATCGAGCGGGTGGCTGCCGTCGCGCTGTTCGTGCCAGCCAGCCGGATCGCCCGCGCGGGTGGCGTTGCCCAAAACCCCGGCGGTGGCCACCAGGGTCACGCTCAGCTCGCGATAACTGGCCTCGGCGCGCACCGCGCACTGCATGTTGGCCGCCGTGCCCATGAGCGCAGTGCTGGCCGGAGGCAGTCCGGCATCCTCGCAGGCATGGCGATGATAGTCCGCGCCAGCCAGCCCGAGCGCGGCACGCTGACGCGCGCCATGGCCCACGCCCTCGCAGCTTTGGTGGTTGGCAATGTGGGTCAGATCCTCGCGCAGCCCGCCGTTCACCCGGCAGGTGCTGAGCACCCGGTGCGGGCGCTTGAAGGCGGCCCAGAGATAGCGCTGGCGTCGGGCCAGCGCAAAGCGGTCGTTGTCGTCGAGCAGCATGGGGTCTCGGGGTTCGGGCATGGCAGGCCGACAGTGGGCGAGTGCCCGCGCCGTGCAGGGGCGCATAGGTCGGCAAAGGGGCCATTATAGAGCCGCCGCGCGCCCGCGCGCCCGAGCACAGCGCAAGGCTTGAAGGCTGACGCAAGGGTGCTCAGTGCGCACCCTCCGAGATTTATCGCCAGTGATCGAGCAGGGCCATACCCTGCTGGCGCGGAACATGGCTGAGTGTTGCACAGAAGCCGGTGAACGTCCGTTCAGAGGCGGATGTTGGCCGTGCTAAACTTAGTCAACCAACTTGACCAAGTGAAGAGCATCTTATGCCCCAGATCGTCAATGTCCATGAGGCAAAGACACACCTTTCTCGACTGCTGGAGCAGGCCCACGGCGGCGAAGAGATCATTCTTGCCAAAGCGGGCAAGCCTTATGCCCGACTGATGCCGCTGGCGCCCGCTGAGACCGGACGCCGGCCTGGGCGTCTCAAGGGACGACTGAGCGATGCCTTTTTCGATCCGCTTCCAGCCGATGAGCTGGCCGGATGGGAAGAGAGCCAGTGAAGCTGCTGCTCGATACCCATGCCTTTCTCTGGTGGGTGACGGATGATTCGCGTCTCTCAGATCCAGCACGGGCGGCTATCGGCGATGAAAACAATCCGGTGTTCGTGAGCGCAGCCAGTGCCTGGGAAATGGCAACGAAGCATCGACTAGGCAAACTCGGTGAGGCCGAGGCTGCCGTCGAGCGCTTTGCCGAACTGGTGGCTGCCGATGGATTCACCCATCTGGCGGTGACTTATCGTCATGCACTCCACGCCGGACGCTACGCCGTTGAGCATCGCGATCCCTTTGACCGCATGCTTGCAGCGCAAAGTGAGCTGGAGAGACTGGTCCTGGTTACGCGCGATCCGGCATTCACGGCTTTTGCAACACACACCTTCTGGTAAATGCTGATCCTGCCCAGCCCCAGAGCACTTCCGTCGCGGGGACAGGCCCTGATCAGCTTTGATGAGCCGTGAAGAGACCAGAGCGCCATGTTGCATGTAACGGAAAGGGAGATCCGTATGGCAACCACTCACGTTAATGCAAGAGTCCAGAAGCAGCGCGATGCACTGCGCAAATCCGGTCTTCGCCCCGTGCAAATCTGGGTGCCCGATACACGACGGCCAGACTTCGCTGAAGAATGCCGCCGCCAGTCTCGCCGTGTCGCTCAGCCTAACCTGGCGCCAACGCGAGGTCTGGTTGTTGCCCGCGATGGATTGCCGGCGCGAGGATGACATTCTCGGTTACAACGTCCATGGCTACTGCTGTTCAAAGGCGAGGACTTTTCACAGACCAACGGGCAGTGTCCGCTGCCGCCGAACGATGCTTGATACCAACACAGCAAGCGTCGAAGGCTGGCGCAAGGGCGCGCAAGACGGTATCTATGAGGCTCTTGGCCGCCCCTATCACCAAAGGGGATCGCAAGGCCGCCGCATCCAAGCACGGAATCCGAGCACGCAAGGCTTGCTCGGTCTATGCTTGTCATGAACGGGTCACATCTTGGTCTGTCGTTGAAGGAGGCTGCGATGAGGATCAAACCGCGCCCCTGGATGTTTGTGGTTGCGCTCGCGCTGCTGCTCGCGCCGCTCTTTGTCACGGGGAGCTGGATACTGACCGAGCGCCTCATCGGCGCCACCTCCGAGCGCGATTTCTGCGCCAGCTGTCACAGCATGGAGCCCTTCGCCCGCTCGCACGCGCGCGACGTGCATGGCGGAGCTAATCCGCGCGGGCTGGTTGCCCACTGCGCCGACTGCCATCTGCCGCACCACTCGCCCGGCGGTTATCTGCTCGCCAAGATCACCACCGGCGCCCACGATGCCTGGGCCGAACTGCTGACCCTGGTGCGCGAGCCCGACTGGATCGCCGGACTCGAACAGCGCGCCGACTATGTCCACGACTCGGGCTGTTTGCGCTGTCACGCCAATCTGCAAGACGCCGAACAACCCATGGTGGCCGATCTTGCACATCAGGCCTATTTCAAGGACGCCCAGACGATGCGCTGCGTGGACTGTCATCCGCATGTGGGGCACGCCGATCTGCTCCTTCTGCTTGGCGGCAAGACCAGCACGCCGCCCTTAACCGACACCAGTGGAGAGACGCCATGATCCCATGGGCTCCAATACTCGCCCCTGTGCTGCTTGCCGCTTCAGCGACCGCCCCTGTGCCTGGGCCGCCGAGCCCCCGCCCGGCGATGCGCGCCTTGGCGAGCAGCTCTATGCGCAGAAAAACTGCAACCTCTGTCACAGCCTCGGTGGTATCTCCGGCCCTTTGGCGGATCTGGGCGGATCGCTCGACAATCTGGCCGAGCGGCGCGACATGGCCTGGCTGCGCCGCTATCTCTGCAACCCGGCCGCCACCCTGAGCGGCGCCCAGATGCCGCTGCCCGATCTCAACCCCGCCGAAATCGAGGATGTGGGGGCCTTTCTGCTCTCGCGCTGAGCCCAGCCTGCAACAATTCGGAAAACCCGGTCGTTTTGGTTTACCAGAAGCGC
>JAFGTZ010000305.1 GCA_016938795.1 Chromatiaceae bacterium
AGTGGTCAGTGGTCAGTGGTCAGTGGTCAGTGGTCAGTGGTCAGTGGGTAGTTATTGGATTGCCTCACCCAACCGACCACTGATCACCAACTAACGACCACTGCCTGCTGGCGCCCGAAAACCAACACCGAAAACGCTATCCTATGAGCTTTGATTTCCCTGCCTTTCTCGTTCTGGCCTCCGCAGTGACGGGCGGCATCTGGTTGCTTGATGCGCTGATGCTTGCGCCCCGGCGGCGCCGTCTGGCCGAAGGTCTTGCCGAGGCGGGCGAGGCCGGTGCGGGCGAGGCTGAGGCGGGCGAGGGGCAGCAGGCGAAGACGTCTGCCGCTGCGCTGCGCGAGCCGGTGCTGGTGGAATACGCGCGGGCCTTCTTTCCGGTCATCTTCGCGGTGCTCATCCTGCGTTCCTTCGTGGTCGAGCCCTTTCGCATTCCCTCCAACTCCATGATGCCGACCCTGCTGACCGGCGATTTCATTCTGGTCAGCAAGTTTGCCTATGGTCTGCGCCTTCCAGTGCTCAACGCCAAGGTGCTCGATCTCGGCGAGCCGCAGCGCGGCGATGTGGTGGTGTTTCGCTACCCGCACGAGCCATCGGTCGATTACATCAAGCGTGTGGTCGGGGTGCCGGGCGATGTCATCGGCTATCGCGACAAGACCATTCTGCTCAATGGCGAGCCGGTCGCGCAGTTGCCTATCGGAACCTACACCGGCGTGGGCTCGGGGCGCGAGATGACCGGCGCGCGCGAGGCGCTCGAACATCTCGACGGAGTCGAGCACTCCATTCTCACCCGCGACGCGGCGCCCAATCTTCCCCTAGGCTGTGGCCGCCTGGCGCAAGGCACGGTAGAGGTGCCGCCAGGCCACTACTTTGTCATGGGCGATAATCGCGACAACAGCAACGACAGTCGTTGCTGGGGCTTTGTGCCCGAGCAAAACCTGGTCGGCAAGGCCTTCGCCATCTGGATGCACTGGGATGGCGAGCGTCAGGGGTTGCCGATCGCCTTCGGACGCCTGGGTGATGGCATCCACTGAGGCCGCACCGACGTCCGCATCCATCCGAGCGCTAGCTGTCTGAACGGGAGATGTTACTCATGTCGATGCAGCGTCAGGCGGGCAAAGGGCTCGCCTCCATCATGTTTCTTATTCTGATCGCGGCCTTTTTTCTCACCCTGCTGTTCAAGCTCGGTCCGCTCTATATGAACTACTGGACCGTTCGCTCCATCATGAACGGCCTGGTCGAGGCGGCGGAAACCGGCGGGGTGCAAAAAAATCCGCCCGCCATTACCAAATACATCATGAGCAATCTCGACATCAACAGCGTGAGCGGATTTACCGATAAGGACTTTGTTATCAAGCGCAAGGACGAAAAAACCTTCACGGTCAGCACCAGCTACGAGCGGCGCGAGCATCTCTTTTTCAACGTGGATGCCGTGCTGGTGTTTGAAAAAAGCGTAGAGATTCCAGCCAAGCCATGAATGCCGATCCGCGACGGCTCGCGCGTCAGCTTGGGCATGAGTTCGCGCGTCTCTCACTGCTGGAACTGGCCCTCACCCATCGCAGCGCGGCCAGTGCCAACAACGAGCGACTGGAGTTTCTCGGCGATGCCCTGCTTGGGTTCGTGATCGCCGAGGTGCTGTGCGAGCGCTTCCCCCAGGCCGATGAGGGACGTCTGAGCCGTCTGCGCGCCACCCTGGTCAAGCGCGAGTCGCTGGCCCGGCTCGCGCGCGAACTCAACCTTGGCGACTATCTGCGCCTTGGCTCGGGCGAGTCGCGCAGCGGCGGACATACCCGTGATTCCATCCTGGCTGACGCCTTCGAGGCCTTGCTCGGCGCGGTCTATCTTGATGGCGGATTCGAGGCGGGGCGCCGGGTGGTGCTGGCGCGTTTTTCCGACTCCCTGGCGGCGACTAGCCTGGAGCGCTCGAACAAGGATCCCAAGACCCGCCTGCAGGAGTGGCTTCAGGCGCGCCGTCGTCCGCTGCCCGACTATGCGGTGCTGAGCGTGCGCGGTGAGGATCACGACCAAACCTTTACCGTGGCCTGCACCCTGACTGACGCCGATCTTGGCGTGCGCGGCGAGGGCAGCAGTCGCCGCCGCGCCGAACAGGCGGCGGCCCAAACCATGCTGGAGCAGCTCGACCATGACTGAGCAGGCATCTGTTTCGGCCGCCCGCTGCGGTCGGGTGGCCATTGTCGGGCGGCCCAATGTCGGTAAATCGACCCTGCTCAATCGCATCCTCGGGCAGAAGATCGCCATCACCTCGCACAAGGCCCAGACCACGCGCCATTCCATTCTCGGCATCCACAGTAGCGCCGAGGGCCAGATTCTCTTTGTCGATACCCCCGGCATTCACGGGCGCGGCGAGAGCGCCCTCAATCGCTATCTCAATCGCACTGCGCGCGCCGCCCTTGCCGACACCGATCTGATCCTCTTCGTGATCGAGGCCGGACGCTGGACCGAGGAGGACGCGCGCGCCCTGGAGGCGGTGGCCGCTGCCGGCGTCGATTGCATTGCCGTGGTGAACAAGATCGACCGCCTCAACCGTCGCGAGGAGCTGTTGCCTTACCTCGAAGCGCTGGCCGCGCGGCATGGGTTTCGCGCCCTCATTCCGGTGTCGGCGGCGCGGGGCGATCAGATTGATGCCCTGATCGAGAGCACCCTGGCTGCCTTGCCTGAGGGTGCGCCCATCTATCCCGAGGATCAGCTCACCGACCGCTCCGAACGCTTCTTTGCCGCCGAACTGCTGCGCGAGCAGCTCACCCAACGCTATGGCGAAGAGCTGCCCTATCGCACCACGGTCGAAATCGAGCGCTTTGAAGAGCAGGACGGGCGCTATCAGATTCATGCCCTCATCTGGGTGGAGCGGCCCAGCCAGAAGGCCATCATCATCGGCCGGCGCGGCGAGGCGCTCAAGGCGGCGGCCACCCAGGCGCGTCTGGAGATGCAAAAGCTCTTCGACTGCCCGGTCCATCTGGAGGTCTGGGTGAAGGTGAAATCGAGCTGGTCGAGCGACGAGGCGGCGCTCAGCTCGCTCGGCTATGGCGATGATCGCGAGGCGTGAGCGCCACAAGCCTGCATCGGGCGCTGGTGCTGCATCGGCGCGCGCTTGGCGACACCAGCCTGCTCATCGAGGCGTTCGTCATGGGGCGCGGGCGTTTGGCGGCTGTGGCGCGCGGTGCGCGTGGCGGCAAGGGGCGGCGCGCGGCCTTGCTGCAACCC
Source organism: Chromatiaceae bacterium (assembly GCA_016938795.1). Lineage (GTDB taxonomy): Bacteria > Pseudomonadota > Gammaproteobacteria > Chromatiales > Chromatiaceae > Marichromatium. The sequence goes on from JAFGTZ010000305.1 coordinate 3,220, forward strand.
TTCCAGCCGCTCTGGCTCGGGCTGGCGGGGCGTGGCGAGGTGCGCACCCTAACCGGGGTCGAGGCGGCCGATTGCGCCTTTGCGCTGGCGGGCCAAACCCTGGCCTGCGCCTTTTACCTCAACGAACTCTTGCTGCGCCTGCTGCCTCGCGAGGAGCCTCAGGATGCACTCTTTGCCTTTTATCATGCCGCGCTCACGCGCCTGAGTCTGGCGCCCGAGCCCGACTCGGTGCTGCGCCACTTCGAGCTGCACCTGCTCGCCGAGCTTGGCTATGGCGCAACACTGGATCGGGAGTGCGATCATGTCACTCCCATCCGCCCCGAGGGCGCCTATTGGTTTGATGAGGCGCATGGCGGCTTGCGCCCTGCCGCGCCAGAGACCCAAGAGATGCGCCTTGCGGGCACCACCTTGCTTGCGCTGGCGCGCGGCGAGGATCTGACTACGCTTGCGGCACGACGCGAGGCGCGCTGGCTTAGCCGTCGTTTGCTGGCCCCGCATCTTGGATCGCGACCGCTGCGCAGCCGCGAACTCTACCGCCAATGGCTGGGTGTCCGCACGCCCGCGCGCGCAACGCCCCAGATGACAGAGGAGTTTTCCACATGACCGCTGCATCCCACGACGAGGTGCTGCTCGGGGTCAACATCGACCATGTGGCCACCGTGCGTCAGGCGCGCGGCACCCGTTATCCCGAGCCGCTTCAGGCCGCGCTGGTGGCCGAGCAGGCCGGCGCCGACCTCATCACACTGCATCTGCGCGAGGATCGCCGCCATATCCAGGATCGCGATGTCGAGCTGCTGCGCGGCGTGCTGCAAACGCGCATGAACCTGGAGATGGCGGCCACCGACGAGATGGTGTCGATTGCCGCGCGCATTCGCCCGCATGACTGCTGCCTGGTGCCCGAGCGGCGCGAGGAACTCACCACCGAGGGTGGGCTCGATGTGGCAGGGCAGCGCGAGGTGCTCAGCGAGCGCTGCCGGGCGCTTGCCGAGGCGGGCATTCGGGTCTCGCTCTTCATCGACCCGGATCCCGTGCAACTGGAGGCCGCCTGCGCGGTCGGCGCGCCCGTGGTCGAGCTGCACACCGGTCACTATGCCGATGCCGCCACCCGCGCCGAGCGCGCGGCGGCGCTTGCGCGCATTCGCGAGGGGGTGGTGCGCGCTCGCGCCCTGGGGTTGGAGGTAAATGCCGGGCACGGGCTCGATTATCACAACGTCAAGGCCATCGCCGCCATTGCCGGGGTGCGCGAACTCAACATCGGTCACGCCATCGTGGCGCGCGCCCTTTTCAGCGGACTGGAGCGCGCGGTGCGCGACATGAAGCACATCATCGACGAGGCCGCGCGCCGCGCCGTCTGATCGCTGGCGCGCGGCGCGCGCCGTTCATGCGAGGTTGTCTATCATGGCTGATGCCGAGATGTCCGACAGCATTCTCACCCTGGTGCTGGCCATTGGCCGGGGGCAGGGGCCCGATCCACTCACCGAACACCGCGCCAAGGCGGCCATCCCCTTCGGCGGCAAGTTCCGCGTCATCGACTTCACCCTGACCAACTGTCTGCACTCGGGTCTGCGCCAGGTGCTGGTGCTGACGCAGTACAAAAGCCATTCGCTCAACAAGCATCTGCGCGACGGCTGGGCGATTTTCAACTCCGAGCTTGGCGAGTTCATCCTGCCCGTGCCGCCCCAGATGCGCGAGGGCCTCACCTGGTATCGCGGATCACTCGATGCCATCCGCCAGAATCGCTATCTGCTCGAACGCAGCCGGGCGCGTCATGTCCTGGTGCTCGATGGCGAGGCGATCTATCGCATGGATTATGCCGAACTGGCGCGCGCCCATCTCGCCTCGGGTGCGGCGGTCACAGTGGCCGTGCGCACCCCGAGCAAGCCGGGCGCGACCACCCCGGGGCCGCGCGCGCGGCTCGATGCCGAGGAGCGCATCCTGGCCATCGAGGAGGCGCCCGAGGATCTGGCCGAGGAGGAAGACGCGACCGCCGAGCCGGCGCCCTTGCAGACCATGGGGGTCTATCTTTTCGCCAAGGAGGTGCTGCTCGATGCCTTGGCTTCACTAGAGGCCGACGCCGGGGCGATGGGCGAGGCGATTCGGCTTGGGCGCGATCTCATCTCGCCGCTCTGCGCCAGGCATCAGGTGCGCGCCTATCGCTTCGGGCAGGAGCGCGGGCGGGTTACGCCTGATCGCTACTGGTGCGATCTGGCCTCGGTCGATGCCTATTACAGCGCCAACATGGCCCTGCTGCGCGCCACGCCGCCGCTCGATCTCTATCAGCCCGACTGGAACATCCGCACCTATCAGGGTCAGCATCCGCCGGCGCGCACGGTGCCGGGCGCAAGCAGCGGCAACGAGGGGATCTTCGTCAACTCCATGCTCGCTGCCGGCACCGTGATCAGTGGGGGTGGAGTCAATCACTCCGTTCTCTTCCCCCTGGTGCGGGTCGAGGATGGCGCCATCGTGGAGGATGCCATCCTCTTCGAAGGGGTGACGGTAGGGGCGGGCGCCCATCTGCGCCACTGCATCATCGAAAAAGGCGTGACGGTGCCGCCGCGCGAACAGGTGGGGCTCGATGCGCGCCGTGATCGCGAGCGCTTTGCGGTGTCGTCCGAGGGTGTAGTGGTGGTTCCGAAGGGGTACGCGTGGGGATAACGCCGTCGCTGGCGCCGGAGGCCAGGGTGCGCGGCGTGCTTGAGCCGTTGCAGGCGCACTGGGGAGAGCTGAGCTGGTGGCCCGCCGAGAGCCCCTTTGAGGTCATGATCGGCGCGGTGCTGACCCAGAACACCGCCTGGCGCAATGTCGAGCGCGCGCTGGAGGCGCTGCGCGCGCGGATTTCCTTCGACGAGGCGGCGCTGCTGGCCGTGCCGCCCGAGGAACTCGCCGAGTTACTGCGCCCGGCGGGCTACTACCGGCTGAAGGCCGAGCGGTTGCGCGCGCTGTGCGCCGCCTCGCAGGCGGCGGGCGGCTGGCGTACCCTGAGTGCGCTCGATACCGACACACTGCGCCACTGGTTGTTGGCTATCAAAGGGGTTGGCCCCGAAACCGCCGACGACATCCTGCTCTATGGCTTCGAGCGCCCGGTTTTTGTGGCTGATGCCTATGCGCGTCGTCTGCTCGGGCGTCTCGGTCTGATTGGCGGACGCGAGGGCTACGAAGACCTGCGCGCTCTGGTCGAGCGTGCGCTGGGCCGCGAGGTGGCGACCCTGAAGCGCGCTCATGCACTCATCGTCGAGCATGGCAAGGCGCACTGCCGGGCGCGTCCGCGCTGCACAGGCTGCGTGCTGCGCGCGCGCTGTACCTTCGCGGCCGAGGCGCCCGGCGCGGGCCTTTAATCCATTCTTTACCATCCTGCGGTTTTCACCCATGCCCAGAGTCAAGCACGAAGAATTCTACGGAAGCGCGCTCCAGAGCCATGGCCCAACCGCCGAGGGACTGCAATGGGCCTCGGAAGAGACCCAGCGCATCCGCTTTCGGGTGCTGCGCACGCTCCTGCCCGAAGATCTCTCGGAATTGACGCTGGTCGATGCCGGCTGCGGCTTTGGCGATTTTCTTGACTATCTGCGCACCCGGGGACAGACCCCTGGCGCCTATATCGGGCTCGATGTCATGGCCCCCATGGTCGAGATGGCCCGCGCCCGCGTCGGCGGCGACATCCGGTTGTGCGATGTGCTCGCCGATCCCTTGCCCGAGGCCGATTACTATCTTTGCAGCGGCGCCATGAACACCCTGACCGCCGAGGAAACCCAGCGCTTCATCGCCAACTGTCTGGCGGCCTCGCGCCAAGGCTTTATCTTCAATCTGCTCAAGGGGCGTGACCGCTCAACCATCTATAACTGTCGCCAGCCCGCCGAGATTCGCACCCTGGCCGCCGAACTGGGTGCCGACTGTCGTATCGAAGAGGGCTATCTGAGCAACGATTTCAGCGTGCGTCTGCTGCGATGAGGCCGCCTGTAGTAGAATCGAGTCTTTTACGGGGGCGATGAGGTGCTGCAAGCCATGGCCATCGCCGTTGGCGGCGCCTGCGGGGCGCTGGCGCGGTTTTGGGTTTCGACCGGAGTCTACCGTCTGCTCGGGCGCGATTTTCCCTGGGGAACCCTCGCGGTGAACGCCCTGGGCTCGCTGTTCATGGGCTTTCTGTTCGTGCTGCTGGTCGAACGTCTGGCGCTGAGTCCGGAGTGGCGTGCGGCCCTGCTGGTGGGCTTTCTCGGCGCCTTCACCACCTTTTCGACCTTTTCGTTCGAGACCCTGGCGCTGATCGAGCAGGGTGAGCTGCTGCGCGCCCTGCTCAACATGGGCGTGAGTCTTGCCCTCTGTCTGCTGCTCTGCTGGATCGGCATGATCCTCGGGAGGTCGTGGTGAGCGAACGTCTCATGGTACGGGTTTATCTCAGCGAGTCCGATCACGAACTGCGCCCCCTGCTGCATCTGCTGCACGATGAACTCGGGGTGTGCGGCGTCACCGTGCTGCGCGGCATCGAGGGCTATGGCGGCTCGGGCCGGCTGCACGCGGCCTCGCTGGTGGATCTCTCGCTCGATCTGCCGCTGGTGGTGGAGTTCTTCGACGCGCCCGAGCGCGCGCGCGCCGCCATCGACCGTCTCAAGACACTGGTGAAGCCGGGGCATCTGCTCTCCTGGCCGGTCACACTCGAATCCTGAGGATCGTCATTCATGCTGGACCCACGACTCTTGCGCACCGATCTCGATGCTGTCGCCGCCGGCCTTGCGCGCCGCGGCATGCACCTGGAGCGCGAGCGCTTTGAGCACCTGGAAGGTGAGCGCAAGCAGCTTCAGATTGAGGTGCAGGAGCTTCAAAACAGGCGCAACACTCGCTCCAAATCCATCGGACAAGCCAAGGCGGCGGGCGAGGACATCGCGCCCCTGCTCGCCGAGGTGGCCGATCTGGGCGATCGGCTCAAGGCCGCCGAGGCGCGCCTTGAGGCCATTCAGGCCGAGGTCGAGACGCTCATGCTGGCGCTGCCCAACCTGCCCGACGCCAGCGTGCCCGAGGGGCGCGACGAATCCGACAACCGCGAGGAGCGCCGCTGGGGCGAGCCGCCCCGGTTCGACTTCGCGCCGCGCGATCATGTGGAACTCGGCGCCCGTTTTGGCATGGACTTCGAACTGGCCGCCAAGCTGAGCGGCGCGCGCTTTGTGACCCTGGCCGGTCAGCTCGCGCGGCTGCATCGCGCGCTCATCCAGTTCATGCTCGATCTGCACACCCGCGAGCACGGCTACACCGAGGTCTATGTGCCCTATCTGGTCAACGCCGAGAGCCTGCGCGGCACCGGCCAGTTGCCCAAGTTCGAGGCCGATCTCTTCAAGGTGCCGGGCGAGCGCGATTTCTATCTCATCCCCACCGCTGAGGTGCCGGTCACCAATCTGGCGCGTGATCGCATTGTCGATGCCGCCGAGCTGCCCCTGAAGTGGGTGGCGCACACCCCCTGCTTTCGCAGCGAGGCCGGCTCGCACGGCAAGGACACCCGCGGCATGATCCGCCAGCATCAGTTCGAGAAGGTCGAACTGGTGCAGCTCACCCGCGCCGAGGACTCGCTGCGCGCCCACGAAGAACTCACCGCCCACGCCGAGACCGTGCTGCAACGGCTGGAGCTGCCTTATCGAGTGGTGACGCTCTGCGCGGGCGATCTCGGCTTCTCGGCGCGCAAGACCTACGATCTGGAGGTCTGGCTGCCCGCCCAGGGGTGTTATCGCGAAATCTCCTCGTGCAGCAACTTCGGCGACTTTCAGGCGCGCCGCCTTCAGGCGCGCTGGCGCAACCCCGAGACCGGCAAGCCCGAACTCTTGCACACGCTCAACGGCTCGGGGCTCGCGGTGGGGCGCACCCTGGTCGCGCTGCTCGAAAACTACCAGCAGGCCGATGCTCGGGTTGCCATCCCCAAGGAGCTTCAACCCTACATGGGCGGCCTGACTCAACTTGACTGAGATGTCAGCGCACAGCGACTTGCCGCCATGCCAGGGGTCGGCGTGGCGGCGGGTCGGGCGCTGTCGCCCAGGCCCGCTTGTCCACACTGTCCGACGCAGACCCCTTTGCCCATGACCCAGTCCTCCCGCGCCCTTGAGTGCTGTCTTGATCCCGCCAGCCATCCGCACAGCCTCTGCCGGTTGCTCTTCGATCAGAGCGCCGAGGGCATCGTCATCACCGATGCCGAGGCGCGCATTCTCGCCGTCAACCCGGCCTTTGCCGAGATTACCGGCTATGCGCCCGAGGAGGCCCTTGGCCGCAATCCGCGCTTTCTCAATTCGGGGCGCGAGGACAAGGCGTTTTTTCGCACCCTGTGGAACGCACTCGAGGTCTCAGGAAGCTGGCGCGGCGAGCTGTGGAACCGCCGCCGCAACGGTGAACTCTACCGCCAGTGGCTCAGTATCCATGTGGCGCGCGATGCCGAGGGGCGGGTGCTGCACTATGTCGGGCTGCTGAGCGACATCACCGAGCGGCACCGCTCGGCTGAGGAAATCGACTATCTCAGCAACTACGATCCGGTCACCGGGCTTGCCAACGCGCGTCTGCTGCGCGCCCGTCTCGGTCAGATGCTCGCCTCGGCACGCGCTCACGAGCAGCATCTGGGCATCTTTTATGTGGACATCGACCACTATAACGATGTCATCGCCAGTCATGGACACGCGGTGGCGGACGAGGTTCTTGAGCATTTCGGCGAGGTTTTGTCCGCCGTGGTGGCGCCGGGCGATCTGCTCGCGCGGCTCAGCGATGACACTTTCGTCATTGTGGCCGAGGTGGCGAGCGGCTTTGCCTCCGCCTCCTCGCTCGCGGCGCACTATCAGGAGGTCTGCTGTCAGCCCATCGAGGTTGCGGGCGGCGAGCGGCTCATGCTGACCGCCTCGGTAGGGGTCGCTATCTACCCCGAGGACGGTATCGAGGTGCACGAGCTGCTGCGCAATGCCGCCTCGGCGCTGCTCTCGGCCAAACGCAGCGGGCGGCGCTCCATCGCCTTCTACCGGCCCGAGATTACCGCCGCCGCGAGCCAGCGCCTGGCGCTCGAAGGGGCGCTACGCAAGGCGCTCATCGAACGCGAATTCGTGTTGCACTACCAGCCCCTGGTCAATCCGCTTGATGGTTCGCTTCAGGGGGCCGAGGCCTTGTTGCGCTGGCAGCGCGGGGAGGAGCTGATGGCGCCGGGCGGCTTTATCGCCCTGGCCGAGAGCAGCGATCTCATTCTGCCGCTGGGCGCCTGGGTGCTCGATTCGGCCCTGCGCCAGGTGCGCGCCTGGCGCGATGCGGGGCTGCCCGTGCCGCGCGTCTCGGTGAATGTCTCCGAGCGCCAGATCGCCGCCGGTCAGCTCGCCGAGGAGATTGCCGCGCTGCTGCGCCGCTACGCGCTCGAACCCGAGGTGTTGCAGATCGAGGTGGTCGAGCGGGTGCTGCTGCGCGACCCCGATCAGGCGTTGTGCGAGCTTGAGCGGGTGCGCGCCCTGGGGGTGGGGATCGCGCTCGATGACTTTGGCACCGGCTATTCCAGCCTGAGCTATCTCACGCGCTTTCCGGTTGATTGTCTCAAGATTGATCGCAGCTTCGTTAGTCAGCTCGCCAGCGAGCCGCGCCAGTGGGCCATTGTGCGCGCCATTCTCTCCATGGCGCGCTCGCTTGACATCGGCACCGTGGCCGAGGGCGTGGAGGAGCGCGCGCAGTTGCGGATGCTCGCCGAGGCGGGCTGCAAC
>JAFGTZ010000306.1 GCA_016938795.1 Chromatiaceae bacterium
GCGTTCTCCAATCGAGGATCATCTTCAGGCAGCTCGGATCACCGAAGGCGGTGCGATAGGCGGAATCCGCCTCGGTCGCGGGGACGCAATGGGTGATGAGCCCGTCGAGCGAGAGTCGGCCCGAGTCGAGCAGGTCGCGCACCGCCGCCAGATCGGACGGCTGGAACTCGGCGGCGATGCGAAAGCGCGCCTCGCGCATGAAGGCCGGCGGGAAGGTGAAGCTGACCGGCTCGTGATAGAAACCGCCGAGCACGATCTCGCCGCCGCGCGCCAGCCGTGCGACCAGGCTATCGAGGATACGGGCGTCGCCGCTCATGTCGCAGATGGTGCCATAGTCGCGGCGCGGGTCGTCGTCGGGGAGCATCACATCGTAGCCATAGCCCTCAGCACCGCTGTGGCGCACCGGGTTGGTCTCCCACACCACCGGGCGGGTGCCCTCGCCCAGCGCGGCGATGCGCGCGAGCAGCCGCCCGAGCACGCCGTGACCGACGATCAGCTCGACATGCGGCGCAGTGTGGGGCGTAGCGGTTGCGGCATCGGCGCGCGAGATGGGAGCCGCTTCGACACCGGATTCACGGCGCAGCGCGGCATGCGCCGGCGTGCTCGCCGCCGGCGCCGCGATGGCGTGATACGCCGTCGCCGCCAGCGCCAGCAGCACGCCCTGCTCGCCGAGCGATTCGGGCACCGGCAGCAGCCGCGCACCGGGCGCGACCACACGCGAGGCCGCGCCGCCGAAGAGCCCGCGCACCTCGCCATAGCAGCGCGCACCGGGCACGAAGACGCGCTGACCGACCTCCAGACCGGAGTCCGGTCCGGCGTGGCTCACGCGACCGACAGATTCATACCCGGGAACCAGCGGATACCCCATGCCGGGGAAAGGCGGCATGGTTCCCGACCACAGCAGGCGCTCGGTTCCGGTACTGATGCCGCTCCATTCCATCTCGACGACGACATCGCCCGCCTCGGGCGGGGTCAGGGCAAGACGCTGGAGCGAGAGACGTTCGGGCTGTTCGAGGACGACGGCGAGGGCTTCAAGATTCAATGTGGGACCCGATGGCGTTGGTCTGACAGACTGGCCAGTTTAACCAAACTGCGCCCTTCGTCCACCATGAAGCGCCCGCGCCATCAGGAGGCGGGCCGACGCGCCACCATGACGCGAGCCAGAATGGGACGCGCGGTCGGGAGCAGCCGCACCTGCTCGAAACCGGCCTCTTCGATCATGGCGCGCAACTCGCGCGGCGTGCGCGGACGCCCGCTGCCCATGGCGAGCAGATAGAACCCGAAATAGGCATCGCCGATGGGCTCGGCGCCCGGGGTGTCGGACATGGGCTCGGCCACCAGCAGGGTGCCGCCCGGCGGCAGGGCGCGCCAGGCCGCGGCCAGAAAGGCGCGCGCCACATCATCGTCGTGATCGTGCAGCACCCGCACCAGCGAGACCACATCCGCCCCCTCGGGCAGGGTGTCGCGCAGCGCATCACCGCCCTCGGCATGCGCCCGCTCGCCGAGCCCCGCGCGGGCGAAGCGCGCGCGCGCGCGCTCGGCCACGGGCGGCAGATCGAAGAGCATGAGCCGCAGATGCGGCCAGCGGCGCGCGACCTGGGCCAGAAAGGCGCCCTCGCCCCCGGCAATATCGAGCAGACAGCGGTGATGACGCAGCCCGTAGGCGTCGAGCACCTCCTCGGCGATCATGGCCTGGGAATCGGCCATGAGGGCCGAATAGGCATCCACCGCCCCGGCCTCGACCGCCGCCGGCGTCTGCGACTCGGCATAGGGCCAGTAGCCGGAGAGCGCGCGCTCGGGCAGCTCGCCGCGCAGCAGGGCGAGCGGATCGCGCAGATCGGCATAGAGCATGGCGTGGTGCTCGACCATGGCGGCGATTCCGCCGTTGCCGAGCATGGCGGCGCCCAGCTCGCCCAGGGCATAGCGTTCGGGGCCGCAGCGCTCGACCAGACGCAGCGATGCCGCCGCGCGCAGCAGGCGGCGCGCGCCCTCGGGCGGCAGGCCAAGGCGGGGCGCGAGGGCCGTGAGATCCTGGGCGCCCTCGGCGAGGAGATCGAAGAGCCGCACCCGCACGCAGGCGAGCAGGATTTGCGAGTAGACAAAGCCGGCGACGATGTCGAAGAGTTCGCGCGCGCGGCGGCGCGCGATGGGACGGGTCAGCGGAAAACGCGCCGCCCAGCGCTGAAAGGCGGGCTGGGCAAGCACCCGGTTGCGCAACCCGAGCCAGGACTCGCGCAAGAGCATGACAGGGAATCCTCGCGATGAAGCGCCGGCCTTAGGTGCCGGCGCGTGTCTCAGGCCGCGTGCTGCGCGAGCCCCTTGGGCATGATGTGACGCGCCTCGGCCATGAGCACTTCGGCAAGACGCGCGCGCCCCGGGCACTCGGGAATGGCGTCCACCGCGCCCTTCACCAGCCCCTTGAGACGCTCGATGGCGCCCTCGACACCCAGCTCGCCAGCGGCGCTCGGACGCTTGAGTTCGGCATCGCGCCCAACTGGCTTGCCCACCTCCTGCACGGTCGCGGCCACATCGCGCAGATCGTCGGCCACCTGATAGGCCTCGCCGATCTTGTCGCCCACCACCCGCCAGGCAGCGGCATCGGCCCCGGCCACCTGAGCGCCGGCAGCGGTAGCGGCGGCGAAGAGCGCGCCGGTCTTGGCGCGGTGATAATGCGCCACCGACACCTCGGGCTCGCACTCCCAGGCCTGACCGGCGGTGATGCCAAGCGGCATGCCCACCGAACCGCCCACCGTGAGCAGCAGGGGCGCCAGGCGCTCGGGCGAATCGCCCAGCCGCCGCGCCAGGTGCTCGAAGGCCAGGACGATGAGCGCATCGCCCGCCAGCACCGCCAGTGGCTCGCCAAAGGCGCTGTGCACCGAGGGACGCCCGCGCCGCAGGGGCGAGTCGTCGAAACAGGGCAGATCGTCGTGCACCAGCGAGGCGCAATGCAGCAGCTCGATGGCGGCGGCGGCCGCATCGGCGGCCGGATCCTCGCCATGTCCGCAGGCCGCCGCTACGGCCATGCAGAGACGGGGACGCACCCGCGCCCCGCCCGGAAAGACGGCATGACGCACCGCCTCGGCCAAGCGCGGAGGGCAGCCCTCGACCGCCACGCTGTCAATGGCCTCGCTCAAGGCCCGCTCGATTCTCGCCGCGGTGGCATCCATCTGTGACTCCCCCGACCCCATACTCATCAAATCTGCTATGTAAGGATTAGTTGACACTCAACTGTGTCATGTACAATAGACATCCGCGCCGAATGCGTCAATGCAGCTCTTCAACCCAGGGAGGACGCGCCCGCATGCCCACTGATCGCGTGATTGTCGTCGGCGCCGGCATCGGCGGCCTGACAACCGCCCTGCGCCTCGCCGCGCGCGGCGTCCAGGTGCATCTTATCGAACGCGCCGACCAGCCCGGCGGCAAGATGCGCCAGAACCTCGTTGCAAACCGCCCCATCGACGCCGGACCCACGGTCTTCACCATGCGCTGGGTCTTCGATGAGCTGTTTGAGACTATTGGCGCCTCGCTCGACGCACATTTGTCATTGCATCCGGTCGAAATCATAGCACGCCATGCCTGGAGTGCCGATGAGCGACTCGACCTCTTTGCCGATGCGCAGCGCGGCGTCGAGGCCATCGGCGACTTTGCCGGGGCCGCCGAGGCGCGTCGCTTCGCGGCCTTTCAGGTGCAGGCGCGCCAGGTCTACACCACACTCGAAGACTCCTTCATCCGCGCCGAACGCCCCAGCCTCTTTGGGCTCATGACGCATCGCGGCCTGCGCGGGCTTGGCGATCTGCGCCTCATCCAGCCCTACGACAGCCTCTGGCAGGCGCTCGGCAAGGCCTTTCGCGACCCGCGCCTGCGCCAGCTCTTCGCGCGCTACTCCACCTACTGCGGCTCCTCGCCCTTCGAGGCGCCGGCCACCCTCATGCTCATTGCCCATGTCGAACAGCAGGGCGTCTGGCTGGTCGAGGGTGGGATGCATCGTCTCGCCCAGGTGCTGGCCGAACGCCTGCAGGCGCTCGGCGGACGCATCGACTACGACACCGAGGTTGCCGAGATCCTCTGCCGGCACGGGCGCGTCCAGGGTGTGCGGCTTGCCTCGGGCGAGCACATCGAGGCCGAGGCGGTAGCGGTGAACGCCGATCCGGGCGCGCTTGCGGCTGGCCTGTTCGGCGCCGAGGCGCGCCGCGCCATGCCCGCCCAGCCAGCGGCCAAACGCTCGCTCTCGGCCATCACCTGGAGTCTGGTGGCCGAGACCCATGGATTTCCGCTGGTGCGCCACAATGTCTTTTTCGGGCGCGATTACGCACGCGAATTCGACGACATCTTCAACGCAGGACGCACGCCCCGCGAGGGCACTGTCTATGTCTGCGCCCAGGATCGCGACGACAAGGCCAGTGCCCCAGACGGCGGCGAGCGCCTGCTGTGTCTGCTTAACGCCCCGGCGCGGGGCGACCGACATCCCTTTGACCATGCGGAGATTGAACAATGCGAACACCGGGTCTTTGCGCTGCTGGAGCGTTGCGGCCTGCAGGTGCGACGTCAACCGGAGCAGACCCTCGTGACCACTCCGGCGACCTTCGAACAGCGCTTTCCGGGCACGGGCGGCGCACTCTATGGCCAGGCGACCCACGGCTGGCGCGCGTCCTTCAATCGACCCGCCACCCGCACACCGATTCAGGGCCTCTATCTCACGGGCGGGGCGACGCATCCGGGGGCGGGAGTGCCCATGGCGGCGCTCTCGGGGCGACTTGCGGCCATGGCGATCCTGGCGGACCTCGCTTCGACCTGAGCGTCACCCCGGGCGGCTATCTGTGGTGGTATGTCGATGCGCTGAGCGACGATGGCGAGCATGGTCTGACGCTCATCGCCATGCTCGGCAGCGTTTTCTCGCCCTACTACGCCTGGCGCCGCGCGCGCGCGCGTCACCGGCTTGATCCGCTCGATCACTGCGCGCTCAATGTGGCGCTCTATGGCCGCACCAAGCGCTGGGCCATGACCGAGCGCGGACGGCGCGCCCTGCATCAGGAGCGCGACCGGCTCGTCATCGGCCCAAGCCAGGTGCATTGGGATGGCCAGGCGCTGCTGATCGACATCGACGAAATCGGCGCGCCCATCCCCAGGCGCATTCGCGGGCAGGTGCGCGTCGAGCCCTCCGCCATCAACCCCGAGCCCTTCGCGCTGGATGCCGCCGGACACCATAGCTGGTGGCCCATCGCGCCGCTCGCACGGGTCGAGGTGGAGCTCAACCAGCCCCGGCTGAGCTGGAGCGGCAGCGGCTATCTGGATTCGAACCGGGGCGATGAGCCGCTGGAGGCGGCCTTCCAGCGCTGGAACTGGTCGCGCGCCAAGGTTGCCGAGGAGGCGGTGATTCTCTACGACGTGACCGCCCGTGCGGGGGGACGCGATACCGCGCTCGCGCTGCGCATCAATCAGCAGGGTCAGGTGGAACGCTTCGAGCCGCCGCCACGACAGGGGCTGCCCCAGAGCCCGGTGTGGCGGGTCGCGCGCGGCACCCAGTGCGAGCCGGGCGCTGAGGCGCGCGTGGTCGAGACGCTGGAGGACACGCCCTTCTACGCACGCTCGGTGGTCGAAACCCAGCTCCTCGGCCAGCGCGCCACCTGCGTGCATGAAAGCCTCTGTCTCGACCGCTTCAGCTCCGCCTGGGTGCGCGTCCTGCTGCCCTTTCGCATGCCCCGGGTGGGGCGCTGACGGCGCACGCTCCCTTGA
>JAFGTZ010000043.1 GCA_016938795.1 Chromatiaceae bacterium
ACGGGCACGATCTCCAGCCCCTCGACGCCGTCCTTGGGCACATTGCCCGCCGGGGCGATGGCGCGGCGCATGCCGTGCTTGGCGGCTTCGCGCAGCCGGTCTGGACCATTGGGGACAGGGCGAACCTCGCCCGAGAGCCCCACCTCGCCAAAAACCACCAGATCGAGCGCCAGCGCGCGATCGCGAAAGCTGGAGAGCACCGCCATGAGCACCGGAAGATCGGCGGCGGTTTCATTGATGCGCACCCCGCCCACCACGTTCACAAAGACATCCTGATTGAACATGGCGATACCGCCATGGCGATGCAGCACGGCCAGCAGCATGGAGAGGCGGTTTTGATCAAGCCCGAGGGTGACGCGGCGCGGATTGGCGAGCGGGCTTTCGTCCACCAGCGCCTGCACCTCGACCAGCATGGGGCGGGTGCCCTCGCGGGTGACCATGACCAGACTGCCCGGCGTGGGCTGATCGTGACGCGAGAGAAAGATGGCTGAAGGGTTGCGCACCTCGCGCAACCCCTGATCCTGCATGGCAAAGACGCCCAGCTCGTTGACTGCGCCAAAGCGGTTCTTGATGGAGCGCACCAGGCGGAAGGCGCTGCCCGCCTCGCCCTCGAAATAGAGCACGGTATCGACCATGTGCTCCAGCACCCGGGGGCCGGCGAGCGCGCCCTCCTTGGTGACATGGCCGACCAGAAAGACCACGGTGGCGCTCTGCTTGGCAAAGCGCACCAGTTGCGCGGCCGCCTCCCGCACCTGAGACACCGACCCCGGCGCCGAGCTGAGTTCCTCGGTGAAGAGGGTTTGAATGGAGTCGATCACCATGATGCGCGGGCCCGCGCCCGCCGCCTGTTCGAGAATGCGCTCGACGCAGGTCTCGGCCAGCAGACGGATGGGCGCCGCGCCCAGACCGAGACGGCGCGCGCGCAGTCCGATCTGTTGCGGCGATTCCTCGCCGCTCACGTAGAGCACCGGCACGCGCTCGGCCAGCGCCGCTGAGGCTTGCAGCAGCAGGGTTGACTTGCCGATGCCCGGATCGCCTCCGAGCAGGATGACCGAGCCATCCACCAGCCCGCCGCCCAGCACCCGATCAAGTTCGCCGATGCCGCTCGCAAGGCGCCGACGCTCCTCGGCCTCGACCTCGGCGAGTAGCTCGACCCGGCTCTCCACCGCCGCGCCCGCATAGCCGCCACCGCGTCTTGGCGCCACCGCACGGGTGGGCTCGATGCGCTGCTCGATGAGCGTGTTCCAGGCGCCGCAGTCGGGGCACTGGCCCACCCATTTGGGCGACTGAGCGCCGCATTCGGTGCAGACATAGACCGTGCGGCTTTTGCGCGGTTGGGTCGCCATGGGGTCAGACTCCCTGAAAAGACGGCGAACAGGCGAGGCGCCTAATCCTCCTCGCCATAGTAGTTGCCGATATAGTTCTCGAACTTGGTGTATTTGCCAAGAAAGGTCAGGCGCGTGGTACCAATGGGGCCATTGCGCTGCTTGCCGATGATGATCTCGGCCATGCCCTTGTCGGGACTGTCCTCGTGATAGACCTCATCGCGATAAATGAAAACAATGAGATCCGCATCCTGTTCAATGGCGCCAGATTCACGCAGATCCGACATCACGGGCCGTTTGTTCGGGCGCTGTTCCAGGCTGCGGTTGAGCTGAGACAGGGCGATGACGGGAACCTTGAGTTCCTTGGCGAGCGCCTTGAGCGAACGCGAGATGGCGGAGATTTCGGTGGCGCGGTTCTCGCCCACGCCGGGCGCCTGCATGAGTTGCAGATAGTCGAGCACGATGAGCGCCAGATCGTTCTGCTCGCGCTTGAGCCGGCGCGCCCGCGCGCGCACCTCGGTTGGCGAGAGCGCCGGGGTATCGTCAATGAACATGCTGGCCCCGGCGAGGATGTTGACCGCCGAGGTCAGACGCGGCCACTCGTCATCCTCCAGCCGACCGGTGCGCACCCGGTGCTGATCAATGCGCCCAAGCGAGGACATCATGCGCATGGCCAGCGAATCGCCCGGCATCTCCATGCTGAACACCGCCACCGGACGCTTGGATTGAATGGCTACATTCTCGGCGATATTCATCGCGAAGGTGGTTTTACCCATGCTTGGCCTGCCCGCCACGATGATGAGATCGGAGGGTTGCAGGCCCGAGGTCATCTGATCGAAATCGCTGAAGCCGGTAGCCAGTCCGGTGATGGGCTCGTCGCGCTGATAGAGGGTGTCGATGCGCTCGACGGCCATGCCGAGCAGCTTCTTGATGGGTTGAAAACCGCCGCCGCCGCGCGCTTGCTGCTCGGCAATCTCGAACACTCGCCGCTCGGCCTCGTCGAGCAGCTCAGGCACCTCCCTGCCCTCGGGGTTGAAGCCGCTATCGGCAATGGCGGTGCCGGTGGCAATCATCTGGCGACGCACCGAGGCCTCGCGCACGATCTTCGCATAGGCCTGGATATTGGCCGCGCTTGGCGTCTCGTTGACCAGGGTGCCGAGATAGGGCAGCCCTCCCGCATCCTCCAGCTCGTGCGTGCGCGCCAGGGTCTCGGCCAGGGTCACCACATCGAAGGGCTGTTCCGACTCGGCGAGACGAGCGATGGCGCGAAAGATGAGGCGATGCTCGCGACGGTAGAGATCGCGCTCGGAGACCTGATCGGCAATGCGGTCCCAGGCGCTGTTATCGAGCATCAGCCCCCCGAGCAGGGATTGCTCGGCGGCAACATTATGAGGAGGAACACGCATGCCCTCGAAGGGATCGCGAGCATCGAGCCGGCCAGAATCGTGGAGTTCGCTATCCACCAGGTGCCTTCAAGACAGAGGTTAATCAGATGGGGCCAGGCCCGAGGCTGGGCGCATTACGCTGAGGAATTGTCCACCCCCCAAGCCAAGGAGACAAGTGGCGCTCAGACAGCAAACCCAAGAAAATGCTTTTATTTTCAGTTAGTTAAAATAAAAATCAGACGCTTACCTACAAGCGCGCTGTTTATACCAATCACAGATGGATTTTTCGGAGCGCATGAGGAAAACCGAAAAACTGATGTGCGACGAGCATAACAACAGAACGGCCAGACCGGGAACTTCCCGATCCGGCCGTTCTGGGGCAGGCTGAACGCTGCAGAGGGGCGGAGTGCGCCTCAGTCCTCCGGCACCACATCGATGGTGATGCTAGCATCCACATCGGCGTGCAGGTGCAGCATGACCTCGTACTCGCCCACAGCGCGCAGCGGCCCCTCGGAGAGACGGACCTCGGACTTGTCGAGTTCGATGCCTGCTTCGGCCACGGCAGCGGCGATGTCCGCCGTGCCCACCGAACCGAACAGACGCCCCTCGTCGCCCGCCTTGCGCGCGATGCTCAGACGCAGCCCATCGAGCTGCTCCTTGCGCGCCTCGGCGGCGGCCAGGGCCTCGGCGGCCAGGCGCTCGAGTTCGGCGCGACGCGCCTCGAAGGCCTCCAGATTCTCGGCGGTAGCTGCCACGGCGAAGCCGCCCGGCACTAAATAATTGCGCCCGTAGCCGGCGCGCACCTTGACCTTGTCGCCCAAGGCGCCAAGACCCGTCACATTCTTCAGCAGGATGACTTCCACGTGTGTATTCCTCTCAAAATCGTTCGTCGAGCAGGCGCCGACGCTCAAGATCCGCGCGGGGGAAGACGCGCCGCACGGGCGCGAAAATCCACCCAGACATCCACCAGCCCGGTCACTGCCAGCAGCAAAGCGGTCTGCGGCAGGAGCACCAGCAAAAGCGCATAGGTCGCGATCAACCAGCCCGCCCCCACGCGCCCCAGGGCGCGCAGCCCGTGTGCCACCGCAAGCCCCTGAAAGGCAAACAAGACCGCCAGCACCAGGAGCAGATCCGTATGCAGCCCCGCGCCCGGCGCGAGTCCCAGCGCCCCAAGGAACGCCAAGGCCAGGATAGCCAAGGGCCGGTGCAGGCGCAGCGCTCGGAACTCGCTGCCGAAGCCGCCGGGGTTATAGAGCAGCGCCTGCCACCAGCGGGCCACGAAGAGTGCCAGACAAAACTGCACCAGCAGTGCTGCGGCCAAGGCGCCAGTCATCCAGCGCGCAAGCTGCGCCAGTATCGCCTCAGTCTCCGCTCCGGGCGCTAGCGCCCCAGCCAAAGGCCCCTTGCCCATCAGATCGAGCAGTTCGCGCCAGTGCACGGCCGGCTCGCCAATCAGGCCGTAGACCGCGACCAGGGCCAGGGCAACGCCCCCCGCCGCGAGTTCGAGACTCAGGGCAAGCGAGCGCGACAGCCGCAACGCCAGCGCCATGAACCACAACGGCAGCCAGGACAAAAGGGCCACCGCCAGGACTGGCCAGGGCGATCCCAGGGCCAGGGCGAAGAAAACACCTGCGCCCAGGCTGGCGATGAGGATCACCAGCGCCCCGGAGCGGGCCCCGGCACGCAGGGTGACCAAGGCCACGACGGCGGCTGCGAGGATGCCAAGTAGCGGCACCAGCATCGACAGCAAGGCGGCGCTCGCGGCCACCAGCGCGGCCGAGGATGGTCCGCGCATGATGAAGGTCGCCAGGGCTTTCATTGCGACAGTGCGGCCCGCCCCCGGCTAACGGACTCAGGCCGGGGACAGCGGATCAATGACCGTCGGTGTAAGGCAGCAGGGCCAGGTAACGAGCGCGCTTGACTGCTTGGGCAAGCTGACGCTGATACTTGGCCGAGGTACCCGTGATGCGGCTCGGCACGATCTTGCCGGACTCGCTGACATAGGCCTTGAGCAGATTGAGATCCTTGTAGTCGATCTCGGTGATGCCTTCGGCGGTGAAGCGGCAGTAGCGCTTGCGTCGGAAAAATCGAGACATGCTGTTCTCCAGTGCGTGAGGAATCGTCAGTCGTCGCTATCGGAATCCGAATCGGAGTCGCTATCCGAATCGGAATCGCGGCGCGAACGCCGGGGCGCGTCATCATCCGATGCATCGCCACGCTCGCGCTCGTCACCCGAGCGCATCAGGGGCGAGGGTTCGGTCACGGCCGCGTCGCGGCGCATGATCATGCTGCGCAGCACGGCATCGTTGAAGCGAAAGGCGCTATCGAGTTCGTCGATGGCTTCCTGATCGCATTCAACATTCATCAGCACATAGTGCGCCTTGTGCACCTTGTTGATGGGATAGGCGAGCGGACGCCGGCCCCAGTCCTCGAAACGATGCACAACACCGCCGCGCTTTTCGAGATTGCCCCGATAACGCTCGACCATGCCAGGCACCTGTTCGCTCTGACTGGGGTGCACCAGAAAAACTACTTCGTAATGTCGCATTGTGGCTCCTTGCGGATTGACAGCCTCCCGCCACGCTCGATGAGTTCGATCACGCCAACGGTGAGGCAAGGAGTATCCCCAAGAAAACGGGGAATCGCGCATCTTACGACAAAAAGACTTGAAATAAAATGGCTTTCCAGCGATGGATCGGCTGATGCTCATCGCACATCAGTTTTTCGGTTTTCCTCATGCGCTCAGAAAAATCCATCTGTGATTGGTATCAGTCGGTGCGCGCTCATTCATCGAGCAGGATGCGCCGCGCGGCATTGATACGCGCGGCCAGATAGTCCGAGCCGCCGCGATCGGGATGCAGGCGCAGCATGAGACGTCGATGGGCGGCACGAATGGTCTCAGGGTCGGCGTCGGGCGCCACGCCCAGAATGGCGCAGGCCTCGGCACGATCAAGCGGCGGCTCGGAGGATGGGGCGCGCGGGCCTTGACCACCGCGACGCGCGCGCCACAGCCCCTGAAACAGCGACAACTGGCGCGCGACAGCGGCGAGGCGCACAAGGAGGGCGATGGCCCCGCCGAGCAGGGCCAGCAGCGGACTGAGGCGACCGCTCAGCAGCGCCAGCAGCAGCAGGGCTAGCCCACCCCAGAGTGCGACCTGCCCCAGTCGCCGCCGGCGCTGTTCGGGGGCGGTGATGCGCCACCAGCGGCGCAGCCACCAGAGCACAAAGAGCAGCGCAATGAGCAAAACCAGACGCGTCATGGATCCTCCCGCAGACCGGGCGCCGCAGGGGCGCCATCCGCCGTCATGCGGCTGAAAAAGTCGCGCACCACCTCCAGCTCGCGGGTGCGCGCCATGGGCGGCAGGCTGTCGAGAAAGGCATGTCCATAGGACTTGCCAAGCAGGCGCGGATCGCACACTACCAGCACGCCCCGATCGGCGCTGTCGCGGATGAGACGTCCCGCACCCTGCTTGAGCGCGATCACCGCCTGCGGCAACTGATAGTCGCGAAAGGGATTGCCGCCGCGCTGGCGCATCGCCTCGATGCGCGCCGCCACCACCGGATCGCCGGGCGAGGCGAAGGGCAAACGGTCGATGAGCACGCAGGAGAGCGCCTCGCCGCGCACATCGACCCCTTCCCAGAAGCTGGAGGTACCGAGCAGCACCGCATTGCCGAGGGTGCGAAAGCGCTCGACGAGCTCGGCGCGCGGCGCACTGCCCTGCACCAGGAGCGGATAGTCGATATCGGCCAGCCCGGCGGCCACCTCGCGCAGCGCGCGGTGACTGGTGAAGAGCAGAAACATGCGTCCGCGACTAACCGGAATGAGCGCGCGCGCCAGTTCAAGCACGGCGCCGTTGTAGTCGGGGGCGCTTGGTTCAGGTAGTCCGCGCGGCACGAACCAGAGCGCCTGACGCCCATAGTCGAAGGGGCTTTCCCAGCGTGCCGTGCGCGCCTCCTGGATGCCCAGACGCTGGCTGAAGTGCGAGAAATCCTCGCCCACCGCCAGGGTCGCCGAGGTCAGGATCCAGGCCGCGCGCTCGCGTCCGAACTGGGCGCGAAAGACGTTTGCGACCTCCAAGGGGGTCTGGTGCAGGCGAAAGCCGCGCCCCAGGGTTTCGAACCAGCGCACCGCCTCCTCGGCGGGCGGACCGCTCAGGGTCTCCAGCCGCTGGCGCAGATCGAGCACGCGCGCGCCACAGGCATCGAGCCCCTTGCCCCGTCCGGCGAGCGCCTCCAGCCCCTCGCCGAGCATCCGCAGCTCCAGCAGCAGACGCTCGATGGCGCGCATCACCTCGGCGTCGGTCTCCAACTGGCTCCAGGGCGCGCGCCGATCACCGCTGCCGAGGGCGAGACGCAGATCCTGGGTGGCGAGCGTCAGGCGCGCGGCGCGCTCGGGCAGCGCCGGTGTATCGGGCGCCTCGCGCTGCGCCTCCAGACCGATGTCGCGCGCCAGATCGAGCAACTGACGGCTGCTCAGCGCGAGCCCGAAAAAGTTGGCGGCAATCTCCGGGAGCTGATGCGCCTCGTCGAGCACGAAGCAGTCGGCGCCGGGCAGAATCTCGCCAAAGCCCTCGTCCTTGAGGGCCAGATCGGCACACAGCAGATGATGGTTAATGACCACCAGATCGGCGGCCTGCGCCTCGCGCCGCGCCTCCAGCAGATGGCAGCCCTGCCACTGCGGACAGTCCTGACCGAGACAGTTGTCGCTGGTCGAGGTGACCAGCGGCCACACCGGGGCATCTTCGGGCAAGGGCAGCTCGGCGATATCGCCGCGCCGGGTCGCGCGCGCCCAGTCCGCCACCCGGCGCAACTGGATGGTCACGCGAGGTTCGATCCCATGATGCGCCGCCAGCGCCAGCTGCAACCGATGACGGCAGAGATAATTGGCGCGCCCCTTGAGCAGCGCACCGCGCACCGGCACACCGAGGGCATCGCGAATCAGCGGCAGATCGCGATGAAAGAGCTGATCCTGGAGATTGCGCGTGGCGGTCGAGAGCAACACCTTGCGCCCCGAAAGGATGGCCGGCGCCAGATAGGCAAAGGTCTTGCCGGTGCCGGTGCCGGCCTCGCAGATGAGCACCCCGCCGCGCTCCATGACGCTCGCCACCTCGGCGGCCATGGCGCGCTGCTGGGGCCGGGGCCGAAAGGCAGGCACCCGCGCGGCAAGCAGTCCGCCGGCGTCGAAGAGCGCGGCGATGTCAGAGGCAGCCAAGAGCCTATCGCCTCGCGCTAGCCGCCGTTCGCGCGCCGCTCGGCCTCACTCGCTCCGGCGGCGTCCCCGGCACGCCGGCGCGCCTCGGCGATAATACGCCAGTTATCGCGCTTGATGCCGCTCTCGGCCGGGGCCAGACCATTGGAGCGCGAGGCAAGATTGCCAGCCAGAGGATATTGCCCCTGCTCCAGACGCACGCGCGCGAGACGGTTCCAGAGATAGGCCTCGCTGGGCGCGATGCGCAGCGAGCGCTCAAGCGAGGCGGCGGCGCCGGCATAGTCGCCCGACTGGCGTTGCTGCTCGGCCTGCCGCGCCAGGGCATCGGCGGCTGGTGGCAGACTGGGCGCGGCAACCGACACGGCGGGCGCAGCAGGCGCCGGGGCCATGGCCACTGACTGCTCGGGCGGCGGCAACCCGGCGCCTGACGGGGATGGCGGGCGGGCGGGCGGCTCGGATCGCGGCGCGATCGGCGTTGGCTCAGGGACAGTTGCGGAGGCTGGCCTGTCCCTAGGCTCGGGCGTGCTAGCGTTCGGCGGCTGGCGGCTGGAGGTTTCGGCAGGCGGCAATGCAACCAGGGCGCTGCGAGACGCCTCCGGTGTCGGCTTGGCCGCTTCCGCTGCCGGCTCCGAGGCGGCGGTGGATGGATCCTGATAGGCATAGACGCGCGCCTCGGACGCAGCGTCGGCCCGCACGGCGTCGCCAGCTGTGGTGGCCGGCGGCGCCTCACGCGGCGTTACCCGCACCACAGGCGCGGGCGGCCCCTGACGGGGCTCGCTTGCGCAGGCGACCAGCCCCAGAACGGCGATGAGTGAAAGGGCAAGAGGCTTGTTCATCAGTTGAAGAAGTCCGACATAAAGAGATTTTCTTCGCGCGCGGGCCGCTCGCGCTCGCGCGGCTTGGGAGCCGGAGGCGTGGACGGCTCCTCGCTCGCGGCGGTCTCGCTCGACTCGGGTTCGCCAGTGCCACACTGATCCGGCGTAGGTAAGTGGCTCTCGATATAGGGCGTTGGGGTCTTGGTACAGATCTCGGCCATGATCAGCCCATCGGGCACGAAGGAGGCGAGCGGCTCCTGTTCGAGATTGAGCATGATATCGCCCCACAGACGCAGTGCGCCGCTGCTTCCGGTGAGACCCATGGGCTTGTAGTCATCACGCCCCACCCAGACCACCGCCACCTTATCGCCCGAGAAGCCCGCAAACCAGCTATCGCGCAGTTCATCGGTGGTGCCGGTCTTGCCCGCCAGGCTGAGACCCTCGGGCAACTGTCCGCCGAGCCAGGCCGCTGTGCCCTGTGTCACCACCCGCCGCATGGCCCAGGCGGTGAGATAGGCCGCGCGCGGATCGACCACCCGCTCCACGGCCAGCGGATAACGGTTGAGCGGACGCCCCTCGGCATCGACCACCTCGCGGATGGCGCGCAGCGGCGAGCGATAGCCGCCGGCGGCGATGCTCTGATAGATCTGCGCCACCTCCAGCGGCGAGAGCGACACGGCCCCCAGCAACATGGCGGGCACCACGCGAATGCCGCGCTGCGCGCCAAGCGCACGCAGATTTCCGGCAACCTCCTCAAGCCCGAGGTCGAGCCCCAGGTTGACCGTTGCCAAATTAAGCGAGCGCGCCAAAGCATCCTGAAGGGCAATGGGGCCATGCTCGCGACGATCATAATTTTTCGGCTCCCAGCGCCGTCCGCTACCGTCGGGAATGCTGACCGCCTCGTCGGGAATGGGCGTGGTAAGACTGTAGCGCTCGGGGTGCGCCAGGGCACTGAGATAGATCACCGGCTTGATGAGCGAGCCGATGGAGCGCACCGAATCGAGCGCGCGATTGAAGCCGGCATAGCCCGGATCACGCCCCGGCGCAAGCGCCAGCACCTCGCCCTGCGCCACTGAGGTCACCACGGCGGCGGCCTCCAGGGTCTCGGCGCGCATACCGCGCGCCTTCTCAAGTTGTGCAAGCTGCGCGGGCAGACTCGCCTCGACCCGCTCCTGCACCAGCGGATCGAGTGTGGTGAAGATATTCAGCCCCTCGGAGCGCAGATCCTCATCGCGGTAATCGCGCTGCAACTGACGGCGCACCAGGGTGATGAAGCCCGGATAGTCGCCCGCCGGTCGCCCGCCGCCCTCGACAACACCAAGCGGGGCGGACTTCGCCTGTTCGGCTGCGGCAGGCGTGATGACACCGTCGCGCGCCATCACATCGAGCACCAGATTACGCCGGCGCAGCGCCGAGGCGGGACGCCGGCGCGGGTCGAGGCTGGAGGGCGCCTGAATGAGCCCCACCAGCAGCGCGGTCTCGGGAATGCCCAGCTCATCGAGCGAACGGTTGAAATAGAAGCGGCTGGCAAGGCCAAACCCATGGATGGCGCGACTGCCGTCCTGACCGAGATAGATCTCGTTGGCGTAGGCCTCCAGAATCTCGTCCTTGGTGTAGCGCCGTTCGAGCAAAATGGCCATGAGCGCCTCCTTGAGCTTGCGCTCCAGGGTGCGATCAGCGCTGAGATAGAAGTTCTTCACCAGCTGCTGGGTGAGCGTGCTGGCGCCCTCGACCACCCCCCCGGCAACAAAGTTGGCATAGGCCGCGCGCGCGATACCGCGCGGATCGACGCCAATATGCCGCTCGAAACTGCGATCCTCGACCGCGAACAGGGTGCGCACCAGAAGCTCCGGCAGCTCGGTGCGCCGCACCAGAATGCGATCCTCGTTGTGGGTCGGATAGATGCTCGCGATCAGCATGGCATCGAGCCGCACCAGGGCTGGCGCCGGACCGCCCGCCGCATCCTCCAGGCTGACCAGACGCTCGCCTGCGAAGCGCAGCCGCAAGGCGCGCGCGGGCTCGGCCCCGTCCCAAAAGCGAAAGGCGCGGGTATGCACCTGGAAGGTCTCGCCCTCGCGCCGGTAAGTGCCAGGCGATTGCGGATCGGGAAGCGCGCGATAGTGCAGGCGACGCAACTCGGCCTCGAACTGCGCGGCGCTCAGCCGTCGCTCGGCATAGAGTTCCAGCGGGCGCGCCCAGACGCGCGCCGGCAGCGCCCAGCGCTGCCCCTCGAACTTGCCGCGCACCACACGATCGAGATGCACCATGTAGAACCCGAGCGCGAGGGCCCCAAGCAGACTGACCAAAACCCCCACCCGCAAGACAAAGGGCAGAAAGCGCGAGCGGCGGCGCGGGCTTCGGCGTGAATGCCGGCCTGTTGAACGGCGCGAGGACTGACCCATGACTTAAAACGCTCCCCGTCCAGTCGCAAACCTGAACGCAATCGGCACGAACGCGAGATGGCGCACGTACGGGCTCAACTCTTCACCCCCACGCCGGTACGCAACAGGTGCAGGCTGTAAGCACCGAGCACCAGAATAAAGAGGCCGACCATGCCAAAGGCCATCCACAGCGGAATATCACTCACACCCAGCAGACCATAGCGAAAGGCGTTCACCATGTAGAGCACCGGATTGGCCATGGAAAGCCCCTGCCAGAAGGGCGAGAGCAGCTCGATGGAATAGAAGACCCCGCCCAGATAGGTGAGCGGTGTCAGCACGAAGGTGGGCACGATGGAGATGTCATCAAAGCTGTTGGCATAGATGGCATTGATGAAACCACCGAGCGAGAAGAGTGTCGCCGTGAGCAGCAGCATCAGCAGGGTGACGGTGAGGCTGTGCACCTGCATATCGGTAAAGAACAGTGCCACGGCCATGACCGCCATCCCCACCACCAGACCGCGCGCCACGCCGCCGGCGACATAGCCGGCAAGAATGATCCAGTGCGGCGCGGGCGACACCAGCAACTCCTCGATATAGCGCGAAAACTTGCTGCTGTAGAAGGATGAGACGACATTTGAATAGGCATTGGTGATGACGCCCATGAGCACCAGCCCGGGCACGATGAAATCGAGATAATCGAACCCGTCCATGGGGCCAATGCGTTCGCCGATGAGTCGCCCGAAGATGACGAAATAGAGTGTGGTGGTCACCACCGAGGGCAGCACGGTCTGCACCCAGATGCGCGAAAAGCGCAACACCTCCTTGACCAGGATGGTGGAGAAGGTCACGCCATAACGGCGCCAGCGCGCGGCCTCGCTCATGCGGCCACCTCGCGTGCCGTGCCGGGGCGCTCGACCAGATCGAGAAACAGCCGTTCCAGCCGGTTTTGCTTGTTGCGCAGACTGATGACCTCGATACCGTTGCGTGAGAGCGCCTCGAACAGGCCATTGATGGTGTGATCGCGATTCATCTCCACTTCCAGGGTGCAGTCGTCGAGCGCCTGAAGGACAAAGCCGCCAAGCTCGGGCAGTTCCGACACCCGCCCCTTGAGGTTGAGCACGAAGGTCTCGGTATGCAGCTTGTCGAGCAGGGCGCCGAGGCTGCTGCGCTCGACAATCTCGCCATGATTGATGATGGCGATATTGCGACAAAGGCTTTCGGCCTCTTCGAGATAATGGGTGGTGAGAATGATGGTGGTACCCTCGGCATTGAGCTCGCGCAGAAAACCCCACATGGAGCGGCGAATCTCGATGTCAACCCCGGCGGTGGGTTCATCGAGAATCAGCAGGCGCGGGGCATGCACCAGGGCGCGCGCAATCATGAGCCGACGCTTCAGGCCGCCCGAGAGTCGGCGCATCTCGGTGTGGCGCCGATCCCAGAGATCGAGCTGACGCAGACAGCGCTCGGCGCACACGCGCGCCTCGCGGCGCGGAATGCCGTAATAGCCCGCCTGATTGATCACCACCTCGATGACCGGCAGGAAGAGATTGAAGTTGAACTCCTGAGGCACCAGCCCGATGCAGGACTTCACCCCTTCTGGATCGCGATCGAGATCATGCCCGAAGACCCGAACCCCGCCGCCGCTCTTATTCACCAGCGAGGAAATGATGCCGATGAAGGTGGACTTGCCCGCGCCGTTTGGGCCGAGGAGGGCGAAAAAATCACCTTCCTCGACACTGAGATCGATTCCCCGCAGCGCCTCGAAGCCGCCTGTGTAGGTCTTGGTGAGCTGCTGGACGTCAAGCGCAAGCATGGTATTCGGATGCTCTCCTGGCCAAGGTTGACGATAATCGTCGCCCATTGTAACGCCTTGCGCCCATCTTGACGCTGGCGGCTGAAGGCTGGATTTTTTCGCGCAATGCCCGAACTCGACGCCCTGCTCTGGCTCATCCCCGTGGCCCTCATCGCTGGCTGTCTCGACGCCATCGCCGGCGGCGGCGGACTCCTGACCATCCCTGCCCTGCTCTGGAGCGGGCTTGGCCCGGTCGAGGCGCTTGCGACCAACAAGGCCCAGGCCGTGGTGGGCAGCGCCACGGCAAGCGCACGCTTTTTCAGACAGGGCGCGATCCGCCCGCGCGCGGCCCTGCCCGCCATGCTCTGGACCTGTGTCGGCGCGGCTGCAGGCGCGCTGCTCGTGCAGCGCCTTGACCCAAGCGCGCTTGAACGCCTCTTACCTTTCCTGCTGGCCGGCTTCGCGCTCTATCTCTGGCGCTCGCCCAGACTGGGCGATCTGGACGCGCACGAGCGCCTGAGCGCGCCCCTGTTCGCCCTTGGCGTTGGGCTGGGCGTGGGCTTCTACGATGGCTTTTTTGGCCCTGGCACCGGAAGTTTTTTCGCGCTGGCGCATGTGGCGCTGCTTGGTTACAACCTGCGCCGCGCCACCGCGCACAGCAAGCTGCTGAACTTCACCAGCAACGCCACCGCACTGCTCTTTTTTCTGCCCAGTGGACAGATTGCCTGGGGCCTGGCCGCCGGCATGGCGCTCGGCCAGCTCGTCGGGGCCTGGATCGGCGCTCATCTGGTATTACGCCATGGCGCCGCCCTGGTGCGGCCGCTGCTGGTTGCGGTCTCGCTCCTGACCTCGGCCAGCCTGGCCTGGAGCCAGTGGCAAGGCGGCTAAGCGCATCGGATCAGGGCACAGCGAATCAGGCCGAGACGCGCGCGCCCGACTTCACATGCAGGGCATAGAGCATGTCTTCGTCGGCGATATGGTCGATCAGCCAGTCCTGGGTAATGTCGAGCGCCCGATCGGCCAGGTCCTGGCTCGGGCCGAACATGCCAAGCTCTTGCTCCAGCTCATCAAGCCGGTGAAAAAAGGCCGCATGCATGTGCAAATGGTCCTTGATATCGGGATAGGCATGGGCGCGCATGAAGGCCTCTTCGGTGGTGAAATGCCGCTCGGCATAGTCACGCATGAAGGCCAGCGCAGTCGTCACCGCCTCCTTGCCACGACGCTCGATGATTTCCTCATAGAGCCGATGGGAGGCATCAAAAAAACCGCGATGCTGCTCGTCGATTTCATCGATGCCGACGCTGTAAACCTCTGACCAGTCTTTCAACATCTCTTGTTACCTGCGCGATGCGAATGAAGGCGCGCCGCCTGGAACAGGCGCCTGAACGATCCCCGACTCTAGCCGAGAGCGGGCGAGGATACCAGCGCGCGGATGACAACTTGGGCGCACTCGGCAAGAATGCCGGGGCCGCTAGCTGGCGGCGTGACGCTGGATCAGGAGACGACCATGAGCGTTCGCGACGAAACCATGCCATCGATTGAGGCGCAGGCCATTTTGCTTGGGCATTCTTTTGACCCGCGCCGTCTGAGCGGATTTGAAAGGCTTGCCACCAATCCACTGGTGGTCGCCCTGCCCGATGGCGGACGCGCGGTGCTGCTGCGCTCGGGCGCCGTGGTGTTTTTCGGAGTGGATGAGGGCGCGCGCGCGGCCTTTCTCGACACTCTTCGCCCCTTGCTGCGCGACGTGCTGGCACACCCCGAACAGGAACAGCTCGCGCTCAGGATCGATTCGAATCGCGCCGAGGGCATGGAACGCGATCATCTCATCCTGACCGATACCGACTGCGCGCGCCTGCAACTCATTGCCGACATCCTTGGCAAAAGCGTGCTGCTCGCCGAACAGGAGTCGCGCGTAGCGCGCACCTTCGACCGCATCGAACCCCTTGCGCGCAAGCTGCAACGGCACGGACAGGGCGTCAAGGAGGCCAGCGGGCTTTTGCGTCATATCGGCGAGGCGCTGGCCATCCAGCACGACCTGGTGGGACGCGGCGAGGTAGGCGACAAGCCCGAAACCCTCTGGGAGCGCCCCGATCTGGAGCGGCTTTATCTCAATCTGGAGGCCGAGTACGAGATTCGCGAGCGTCAGCTGGTGCTGGAGCGCAAGCTCGCGCTCATCAACGACACGGCGGGCACCCTGCTCGATCTGCTCCAGAACCAGCGCACCCTGCGCGTGGAGTGGTACATCGTTATCCTGATCGTGATCGAGATCGTGCTGACCCTCTACGAGCTGTTTTTTCGCCACGCCTGAGCGGTGCTGCCTGACTCAGGAACGCTCGGCAAGCGCCACGCCCGAGAGCCAGATCAGCGCCGGTTCCTCATCGCGACCCAGCTCGCCCGCGCGCATCAGCAGCAGACCATCGCGCACCGGCTCGGCGCGCACGCCCGGCTCGGCCTCGGGCAGAGGCGCTCCCGGCAAGGCCGGCGCCTCGCGCTCGGCAAGCCGTCGCGTGAGCCACTGGTGCATGAGCTCGTGATAGGCGCGGCGATAAACCACCTTGGCGGCGCGCAGCTGTTCATCGAGAAAGAAGAAGGTGACCGAGCTGGCCGGATACTGGTTGAAGGAGCCAATCTCGGCGGCGCACAGCCGGTTGCCAAAGGGGTTGGCGCCCGCAGCGCAGCGTAGCTCCAGCCGGGGGAAGGTCTCGCGCAATTGCGCCTCGGTCAGGTGTGACTCGAAGACATCAAGCGCGGCGTTCAACTCCGGCTTGCCGAGCAACGCCATGAGCGCAAGATCCGTGCGCCGCTGGCCATCCTCGGTGAAGGCAAGCCAAAAGAAGGGCAAAAACACCAGCGCCAGCATCAAGAAGGTCTTGTAGGCCGGCGGCAGCTTGAGCGAGGGGTCGGAGGTCTTTTTGTTCATGGCCGCATTCTACTAGACTAGCGCGCCTTCTTTCCCGCCATTGTCAGCTCCCCCGCGCATGTCCCAGGATCTCGCCCAGCACACCCCCGTGATGCAGCAATATCTTCGCCTCAAGGCGGACTACCCCGATCTGTTGCTCTTCTATCGCATGGGGGATTTCTACGAGCTTTTTTTCGAGGATGCCGAGCGCGCAGCGCGTCTGCTCGACATCACCCTGACCAGGCGCGGCCAGTCGGCGGGCCAGCCCATCCCCATGGCGGGGGTGCCCTATCATGCCGCCGAGGGCTATCTGGCGAAGCTGGTCAAACAAGGCGTGTCGGTCGCCATCTGTGAGCAGGTGGGCGATCCGGCCAAGAGCAAGGGGCCGGTGGAGCGGCGTGTGACACGGCTGGTCACGCCCGGCACCCTGACCGACGAGGCGCTGCTCGACGAGCGGCGCGAGAACCTGCTCCTGGCCATCGCCGAGGGGCGCGCGGGGATCGGTCTTGCGGTGCTCGAACTCTCGAGCGGGCGCTTCTCGGTGCTGGAGGTGGCCGATGCCGAGGCGCTCGCAAGCGAGCTTGAGCGTCTGCGCCCGGCCGAGGTGCTGTGCGCCGAGGACTCCGCCCTGCCCGCGCGTCTGGGCATCACGCGCGGACTGACCCGACGCCCGCCCTGGCACTTCGAGCCCGACAGCGCCGAGCGGCTGCTGTGCGAGCAGTTCGGCACCCGCGACCTGAACGGCTTTGGCTGCGCCGGCATGGCGCTCGCCATCGGCGCGGCGGGCGCGCTGCTGCAATACATTCGCGACACCCAGTTCAGCGCCCTGCCCCACATCCGGGGGCTTGGCACCGAGCAGCGCGAGGACGCGCTCATTCTGGATGCCGCCACCCGGCGCAACCTGGAGCTGACCGAGAGCCTGAGCGGTCGCCCGGAACATACCGTCGCCGGGGTGCTCGACCGCACCGCCACCGCCATGGGCAGCCGGCTGTTGCGCCGTTGGATCAGCCGTCCGCTGCGCGAGGCGCGCGCGGTGCGCGAGCGCCATGCCGCCATCCAGACCCTGATCGAGAGCCGGACGCTGGAGGCCCTGCGCGAGACGCTTGCCGGCATTGGCGATCTGGAGCGCATCCTCGCGCGGGTGGCGCTCGGCACGGCCCGCCCGCGCGATCTGGCGCTGCTGCGCGACTCGCTCGCCGTGCTCCCCGAGCTGCACGCCCTGCTCGGCGCCCCGGCCGATCCGCTGCTCGCCGAGGTGCTCGGCGCCATCGCCACCCATCCCGAGACGCTGGCGCTGCTTGAGCGCGCCATCCTGCCCCAGCCGCCCCAGCTCATCCGCGACGGCGGCGTGATCGCGACCGGTTATGACACGGAACTCGACCGGCTGCGCGGACTGGCCGAGAACGCCGACCGCTTCCTGCTCGATCTGGAACAGCGCGAGCGCGAACGCACCGGCATCGCTACCCTTAAGGTGGGCTACAACCGGGTGCATGGCTATTACATCGAGCTCAGCCGCGCCCAGGCCGAGCAGGCACCCGCCGACTATCTACGCCGCCAGACGCTCAAGGGAGCCGAGCGCTACATCACGCCCGAGCTGAAGCGCTTCGAGGACGAGATTCTCAGCAGCCGCGAGCGCGCCCTCGCCCGCGAGAAGGCGCTCTACGAGGCACTGCTCGCCACGCTCGCGCTGGATCTGGCCCCATTGCAGGCAAGCGCCCAGGGCATCGCCACGCTCGATGTGCTGGCGAGCTTCGCCGAGCGCGCCCTGGCGCTCGACTGGAGCTGCCCGCGCCTGCTCGACACCCCGCTCATCGAGATCGAGGGCGGGCGCCATCCGGTGGTCGAGCAGGTGCTCGACGATCCCTTCGTGCCCAATGACCTCCAGCTCGATGCGAGCCGGCGCATGCTGGTCATCACCGGGCCTAACATGGGCGGAAAATCAACCTATATGCGCCAGAATGCGCTCATCGTGCTGCTGGCCCACGCCGGCAGCTTTGTGCCCGCGCGCGCCGCGCGCCTCGGGCCGGTCGATCGCATCTTCTCGCGCATCGGGGCCTCGGATGATCTCGCCGGGGGGCGCTCGACCTTCATGGTCGAAATGGAAGAGACGGCCAACATTCTCAACAACGCCACGGCGCACAGCCTGGTGCTCATGGACGAGATTGGGCGCGGCACCAGCACCTTCGATGGGCTCTCGCTCGCCTGGGCCTGCGCCGAGGCGCTCGCCAGCCGCATCGGCGCCTATACCCTCTTCGCCACGCACTACTTCGAGCTCACCCGCCTGCCCGAAGAACACCGGGGCATCGCCAATGTGCATCTCGACGCGGTCGAGCACGACCACAGCATCGTCTTCATGCACGCCCTGCGCGAGGGGCCGGCCAGCCAGAGCTACGGGCTCGCGGTGGCCGCGCTCGCCGGGGTGCCGCCCGAGGTCATCGCCCGCGCCCGCGAGCGGCTGCGCGAACTGGAGGCCGGATCACGCCAGAGCGGCGCGCGCGGCGCCGAACAGCTCTGTCTCTTTCCGCTCGAACCCGAGCCCGAGCCGCCAGCGCCGCATCCGGTCTGCCTTGAGCTGGAGACGCTCGACCCCGACAGCCTGAGCCCGCGCGAGGCGCTCGATGCGCTCTACCGGCTCAAGGCGCTCAATGACGGCTCAGTGACCTGAGCGCCTCGCACCAGGTGCCGGGGCCTGGATCGGACGCTAAGGCGCTAGAGGAGGATCCGTTCGATCCCGCCGGCGCGCGCCTGTTCGAGGAATTGCTCGCGCCAGTCCGCCCCGAGCCGGCGCCGGGCCAGCTCGACCACGATGTAGTCGGTTTGCAGGCCGGTTTCGTCGGCGTATTTGGCCAGCCCCTGCTGACAGGCCGGGCAGGCGGTCAGGAGCTTCACCTCGCCATGCTCGACGCGCTCCGCGCCGGTCAGGGCGCGAATGCCCGCGACCAGCTCCTCGCGCTTGCGAAAGCGGACCTGATTGGCGATGTCGGGCCGGCTTGCCCCGAGCGTGCCGGCCTCGCCGCAGCAACGGTCCGAGAGCCGCACCGGCTGCCCGAGCAGGGTGGCGGCCACCTTGAGCGGCGCGTGGGTCTTCATGGGGGTGTGACAGGGATCGTGATAGAGATACTGCCGATCCTCGGTTTTCTCCAGCGCAACGCCTCGTTCCATCAGCCATTCGTGGATATCGAGCAGGCGGCAGCCGGGAAAGATGCGCTCGAATTCGTAGGTCAGGAGCTGATCCATGCAGGTGCCGCAGGACACCAGCACGGTGCGGATATCGAGATAGTTCAGGGTGTTGGCCACGCGGTGAAAGAGCACCCGGTTGTCCATGCTGATCTGGCGCGCGCGCGCCTCCAGCCCGGCGCCGCGCTGCGGATAGCCGCAGCAGAGATAGCCCGGGGGCAGCACGGTCTGGGCGCCCTGCTCCCAGAGCATGGCCAGGGTAGCCAATCCAACGTCGGAGAAGAGGCGTTCCGAGCCGCAGCCGGGGAAATAGAAGACCGCCTCGGCCTCGTCGGCGGAGATCCGGGGATCGCGCAGGATGGGAATCTGGGTGCGATCCTCCAGCCCCAGCACCTGACGATAGGTCTGCTTGGGCAGCTCGACCCGGATGGGGCGCGCGATCAGATCGAGCGTCTGCTCCAGCGGCTTGGGCGTGCAAGTGCTCGATGTCGGGCGTGCAATCCTCCGCTGGGTAAGACCCAAGCGGCGGGCGATGCCGTGTCCGGCGTTGAGCGCGCTGAAGCCCCACTCGGCCAGGCCCCGGCGCAGCAGCCGGATGGCGCGCGGATCGGTGGCATTGAGAAAGTGCATCGCCGCCCAGGCGCCGGGGCTGAAGCGCTTCTGACCGCGCTCGACCAGGATGCGGCGCAGGCGCATGGTCACGTTGCCAAAGTCGATCTTCACCGGGCAGGGCGGCAGACACTTGTGACAGACCGTGCAGTGATCGGCCACATCGTTCATCGCATCGAAATGCCGCAGCGAGAGCCCGCGCCGGGTCTGTTCCTCGTAGAGAAAGGCCTCGACGATGAGGCCGGTGGCCAGAATCTTGTTGCGCGGCGAATAGAGCAGGTTGGCGCGCGGCACATGGGTCATGCACTTGGGCTTGCACTTGCCGCAGCGCAGACAGTTCTTCACATCCTCATTGAGCGCGCCAAGTTCGGTCTCTTCAAGGATGATGGCCTCCTGCTCGACCAGACGCAGCGAGGGCGTATAGGCCCCCTCCAGCCCCGAGCCGGGCATCAGCTTGCCGCGATTGAAGCGCTGCTCGGGATCGACCCGCTCCTTATAGGCCACGAACGCCTGGAGCTTCGCGGGCTCCAGATAGCGCAGCTTGGTGAGACCAATGCCGTGTTCGCCCGAGATGACGCCGCCAAGCCCGGTGGCGAGCGCCATGATGCGATCAACCACACGGTCGGCCTCGCGCAGCATGGCGTAGTTCGAGGAGTGTACCGGGATGTTGGTATGCACATTACCATCGCCCGCGTGCATGTGCAGCGCCACGAACAGCCGCGCGTCGCGCTCCTGGGCATGAATGGCGCGCAGCCGCGCGCGCACCCCGGCATAGTCCTGGCCGTTGAAGATCTCGTCGAGCCGCTCGGCGACCTCGGCGCGCAGACTCTGGCGCAGATCGCGGCGCAGCATGAGGTCAGCCAGGCTATCGCCTTGGCGCATGGCATCGCGTGCGGACTGATCAAGCAGCTCCATATGCTTGGCAGCGGGCGCGTCAAGTCGCTCCAAAATGGCTTGCCAGCGTGTGCGAACCTGGGTGATGGAGTCACGCGCAGCGGTACGCTTGGCGTCGAGAAAGGCGCGTGCCTCGTCCGAGCACTCATAATCGCCCTCGGCGCGCGCCTCGGGCATGTCCGAATCAAGATAGTCGAGCAGGGCCGCGAGGATGGCGTCCTTGTTGCGGATCGAGAGCTCGATGTTGATGCGCTCGATGCCACGGCTGTACTCGGCGAGCCGATCGAGCGGGATGACCACGTCCTCGTTGATCTTGAAGGCGTTGGTGTGGCGCGAGATGGCGGCGGTGCGCGCGCGATCAAGCCAGAAACGCTTGCGCGCCTCCGGGCTGGTCGCAATGAAGGCCTCGCCATTGCGGGCCGCGACCCGTTCCACCACCCCGGCGGCCACGGCGTCAAGCGCCGCCGCATCGTCGCTCACCAGATCGGCGATGAGCACCATCTTCGGCAGCTCGCGCCGCGCAGCCTTGGTGCTGTAGTCCACCGCGCGCACATAGCGCTCGTCGAGATGCTCCAGCCCCGCCACCTGTACCCCGGGCGCGGCGTCGATGAAGTCCTTGATCTCGACGATGGCCGGCACCGCCAGCTCCAGATCGGTGCCGAAGAACTCCATGCAGAGGGTGCGCACCTGCTCGGGCATTCGGTGCAGCACAAAGCGCGCCGAGGTGATGAGCCCGTCGCAGCCCTCCTTCTGCACGCCGGGCAGGCCGGAGAGAAACTTGTCGGTCACGTCCTTGCCAAGCCCCGCCTTGCGGAAGCTCGCGCCCGGCATCTCCAGAATCTCGGGCGCGCCGCGCGGTGTCTTGCCGTCGGGCGCGAAGCGGCTGAGCCGGAAGCGCACCCGCTCCTGATCGTGAATCTTGCCAAGGTTGTGCTCCAGCCGCTCGACCTCCAGCCAATCGCCCTCGGGCGTCACCATGCGCCAGGAGGCCAGATTGTCGAGCGCCGTGCCCCAGATGACCGCCTTCTTGCCGCCGGCGTTCATGGCGATGTTGCCACCGATGCAGGAGGCATCCTGCGAGGTAGGATCAACCGCGAAGGCAAACCCATGGGCCTCGGCCAGATCGGAGACACGCCGCGTCACCACGCCCGCGCCACAGCGCACCGTGGGCACCCGGCCCGCCACGCCCGGCAGCTCAACCGCTTCCACGTCTGAGAGCGCTTCGAGCTTTTCGGTATTGATGACCGCCGTATCGGGATGCAGGGGCACGGCCGAACCGGTGTAGCCGGTGCCGCCGCCGCGCGGAATGATGGTGAGCCCGCAGTCGATGCAGGCGCGCACCATGGGCGCAACCTCTGCCTCGGTGTCCGGCGTGATGACTACGAAGGGTAATTCGACGCGCCAGTCGGTCGCATCGGTGGCGTGCGAGACCCGCGCCAGTCCGCCAAAATCCAGATTATCCGCACGCGTGATGCCCCGCAGTGCCTTGCGCAGGCGCGCACGCTTGGCCTGTTCCTGCTCGAAATCGTCGGCGAAGCGCTGCACCGCCGCGCGCGCCGCGCCCAGCAGCTCGGCGGCGCGCTGGTTGTCGTTCAGGCGGCGCTCGAACTGATCGAGCCGGTGTTCGAGTGCCTGGAGCAGCAGCTGACGCCGCTTGAGATTCTCCAGCAGATCCTCTTGCAGATAAGGATTGCGACTCACCACCCACATGTCCCCCAACACCTCGAAGAGCATCCGCGCCGAGCGCCCGGTGCGCCGACTGCCGCGCAGCTCCTCAATCAGGTGCCAGTGCGGTTCGCCGAGAAAGCGGATGACGATCTCGCGATCCGAATAGGAGGTGTAGTTATAGGGGATTTCGCGCAGGCGGGGTTGGGAGTCAGACATGCTCAAGAGAGGTGCGGCTATCGATGGTGCAATGCATCAATGATACTGCAAAGCACCAGGGGCGCGACCATGGCATTTGTCGTGATAGGTCTTTCCCTCAACGCGCGCATGGGATTGGCCGTTCAATTCAAAGGCGGCGGTAAATATATACTCATTGCACATGAGTTTTTCGGTTTTTCTCATGCGCTTCGGGCTGGGTGATGGCCCCGGGGGCCGCCGTGAACCCATCCCTGGATGACTTGACAGCGGCATCCCTGCCGCTGTCACCCCGTATCCATCCCCCAGCCCTCACCGAAAAACCTAGGTGTGATTGGTATACAGACAAGAAAAAACCGGCCGGAGCCGGTTTTTAAGATATTTGGTGGGCGCAGGTGGGATCGAACCACCGACCCCTGCCGTGTGAAGGCAGTGCTCTCCCGCTGAGCTATGCGCCCAAATAATTCTGATAATTTTATAACAAAAGCAGAGCCCATGTCAAATTTAATTGCTTTTGGAAGAAGAAAAAGCAACACAAAAACTGATATAAGACTCTCCGTCACTAAAGAAAAACCCC
>JAFGTZ010000044.1 GCA_016938795.1 Chromatiaceae bacterium
ATGAGCACCGGCTTGTCATAGCGCGGCTCGCCGTCCTTGTGCGGCGTGATGAAATTGCCGCTCGCGAGCATCTCGCGGGTGGCCTCGGTAAAGGCCCCCTCGTCGAGATCGTAGAGCGGCACCGCGCCGAGCTGCCAGTAGAAGCTCAGCAGCACCACCAGCACCAGCGCCCAGGGCGAGAGGATTAAGCGCCCCAGAGCCGACTCCCCTGCCCCGCCACTCATGCCGACACCTTCCAGCCAGCACGCTCCGGGTCGCTCTGGCGGCGGATGCGATGATGGCCCAGATCGTGCGCGGCATGAAAGACGCGGGTAAGCTGCTCGGAGAGCACCCCGGTGGTGAGAAACTGCACCGAGGCCACCAGAAACAGAATGGCCACGAAGAGCAGCGGGCGACTGCCGATGTCCTCGCCGAGCGCAAACTTCACCACCAGCAGATGCGCCATGAGCAGCGCGCCGAGCGCGCCGAAGATGAGCCCGATGGCCCCGAAGAAGTGCCCCGGGCGCGCCCCGAAGCGCAGAAAGAAAAAGGCCGCGAGCAGATCGAGCAGCACCCGCACGGTGCGCGAGAGGCCATATTTCGACTGTCCGAACTGACGCGCCTGGTGGTGCACCACGGTCTCGCCAATGCGCTGGGGTGCGGTCACGCCCGCCACCCACACCGGGATGAAGCGGTGCATCTCGCCAAGCAGGGTCACCTCCTTGATGACCTCGGCGCGATAGACCTTGAGGCTGCAACCGTAATCGTGCAGCGCCACACCGGTTACCCGCCCGATGAGCGCATTGGCGATGCGCGAGGGGATCTTGCGCAACACTAAGGCGTCCTGACGCCGCCGCCGCCAGCCCTGGAGCAGATCGAGATCGCGCGCGAGCAGCTCCGCGACCATGCGCGGAATGTCCGCCGGATCGTTCTGCAGATCGCCATCGAGGGTTGCAATCAGCTCACCGCGCGCGGCCTCGAACCCCGCCTGCATGGCGGCGGTCTGGCCGAAATTGCGCCGCAGCCGGATCACCCGCACATGGCCACCCGCCTCCTCGGCCAGCGCCTCCAGTCGCTCGCCGGTGCCGTCGCGACTGCCGTCATCCACACAGATCAGCTCCCAGGGACCGCCGTAACCGGCCAGCCCCTCATGCACCCGCGCCAGCATGGGCGCCACATTGTCGAGCTCTTCATACATGGGAATGACCACCGAGAGCGAGGGAGCGGCCCCGG
>JAFGTZ010000307.1 GCA_016938795.1 Chromatiaceae bacterium
GCCGTGGTGAGGTTATCGGCCACCGGCGAGATGCAGAACGCCAGGATGCCCGTGGTCCAGAACAGCCGCCGATAGCCAAAGCCGCTGCGCACCAGCCAGGAACGCAGCGCCTCGAACACATGACGCTCTTCCATGGCGTTGATATAGGTCATGGCCGCGAGCAGAAAGAGAAACAGCTCGGCGAATTCGAGAATGTTGTGACGCAGCGCCTCACCCACCAGCTCGGAGCTGCCGTGGTGGCGCGTGTAATAGAGCGCGATCAGAATCCAGATCAGCCCCGCCGCCAGCACCACCGGCTTGGACTTGCGCAGATGGGTAAACTCCTCGGCCGTCACCAGCGAATAGGCCAGAATGAAGATGGCCAGGGCCGTGTAACCAACCCAGGTGGCGGTGAGGTCCAACGCCTGGGCGCTGCCCGTGGTTGCCGTGGCCAGGGCCAGGCCGGGCAAAACGAGCAAGATGGCAAGCCAGGGAAAGGGATGATTGGCCAGTCGCTGGCCGCGTGATCGGATGGGCACGGCAGGCATGTCGAAACGTCTCCTTGGAATCTGTCATCACAAAACCAACAAGCAGCGCACCATACCAGAGAGCGACATGGCCCACCGCAAAAGCGATCTTCCATGCAAAATCTGCGCCTGTTGCGGACGCCCCTTCAGCTGGCGACGCAAATGGGCGCGCGACTGGGAGCAGGTGCGCTATTGCTCGGAACGTTGCCGGCGCGCAGGCGCCAAGACTGCCGATTCCGGGCGCGGCGGCTGAGCCGCCAGCCAATCGCGCACAAAGCGGGCCACCGCCTCGACATCATTAAGGTCGAGCCAGGTCGGATGCGCCCCATCCGGCGCCGCTGCATCGCTGGCCACGGCGAGAATATCCGGATCGTGCGGATAGAGCGGCGCCTCGCCACAGGCCGCACGCCAGACCTCAATCTTGGGGTAGCACGCATGCTTGAAGCCCTCGACCAGCACCAGATCGAGCCCCTCGGCATCGAAACGCCCCAACATGGCGCACAGATCCGGCTCGTCGAGATCAGGCGGATTCTCCACCAGCAACGCCCAGCGCTGGCGCGAGGCGAGCACCACCTGCTCGACCCCGGCCTTGCGCACCTCGTAGCTGTCTTTACCCGGGGTGTCCAGATCGAAGCGATGATGGGCATGCTTGAGATAGCCCAGACGCAGCCCAGCCGCGCGCAGGTGTCCGACCAAAGTCTGTATTAGCGTGGTTTTGCCGCTTCCGCTCGGCGCCACCACGCCGAGCACGGGA
>JAFGTZ010000308.1 GCA_016938795.1 Chromatiaceae bacterium
CAGGATTTTCTGAACGACCTTTACGAGCCTTTTCGGCTGCGCGCCGCTGAAAAAGGGATCGCCTTCCAGGTCCACACGCGGGGCCTGCCCGCAAGCGTGGCGGTCAATGCCCAGCGTCTGCGCCAGATTGGTCTCAATCTGCTGGGGAATGCGGTGAAATTCACCGAGCGCGGCGAGGTGCGCCTGGAGGTCGCCCATGAGGCCGGCGCCTTGATCCTTGCGGTCAGCGATACGGGTATCGGCATCCCCGCCGCCATGCACGATGTCGTATTCGAGCCCTTCAGTCAGACCGGCGCGGATCGCTACAAACAACAGGGCACGGGGCTGGGGCTGGCCATCAGCCGCCTGCTCGCGACCCGGATGGGCGGACGGATCGATCTGCAAAGCCAGGAGGGGCGCGGCAGTCGCTTCACGCTCTGGGTGCCGGCGCCCGAACTCGAACCCACGTCGTCCGAGCCGGGCGCGCGCTCCGAGCGTCAGCCGCCCACCGGCTATCGGCGCACCGACGCGCGCCGGGAGGCCTTGCAGGTGCTGGTGGTGGATGACGAGCCGCTCGCGCGCCGATTGCTCGAACAGCAGTTAACGACGCTGGGATTCGTCGTCACCCTGGCCGAGGATGGCGAACAGGCCCTGACGCTGACCGACGCGCGCGACTTCGACCTGATCCTCATGGACATCACCATGCCGAAACTGGACGGACTGGCCGCCACACGCGCCATGCTCGAGCGTGCGGGCGACGCCAAGCGGCGGATCATCGCGCTCACCGCCCGCGTCTTCGAGGACGATCGGCGCGCCTGCCTGGAGGCCGGCTGTTGTGACTTCATCAGTAAGCCGGTGGACTGGGGGCAGCTGTTTCAGGTGTTTGAGTCACGCTTGCCACTGGTCTGGATCGAGTCACCCCGTGCCCGGTCCGAGCCCAGCGCGCTGGTGGAGCCAGAGCCAGACAGCAGCGGGAGGACATCGCGGCTGTCTTCAGCGGCTCCCGCGCTACAGTCAGAGTGGCTGTCGGCGCTGGAACAGGCCATGATTCGGGCCAAGCCGGACCTTGCGCTGGAACTGCTTGAGGCGCTGCCGGCTGAGCACAGGGCGATTGGCCACAGGTTAGGTGACTGGATCGAATGTTATGACTACGAACGCGTGCTAAAGTGGCTCAAGGCACAGCAACCCTAATATAAGCAATAGACGATGGACGCCAGCACACGCCGCCCCAGTCTTCTCATCGTCGATGACACCCCTGAGAACCTCAACGTTCTCAAGCGCATTCTCTCCGCCGAGGATTATGAGGTCCGTCCGCTATCGAGCGGTGAGCTGGCCATTCGCGCCGCTCAGGCCGAGGCGCCGGATCTGATTCTGCTCGACATCATGATGCCGGGGCTTGATGGCTATGCGGTCTGCGTGCGGCTCAAGGCCGATGCGCGCACCCGTGATATTCCTGTGATCTTCATCAGCGCCCTGAGTGACGCCGAGGATAAGGTGCGCGCCTTTGCCGCCGGCGGGGTTGACTATGTCAGCAAGCCCTTTCAGGTCGATGAGGTGCTCGCGCGCGTTGCCACCCATCTGCGCCTGAATGCGCTGCAACGCACCTTACGCGAACAGAACGCGCGCTTGCGCGAGGCGGCGGCGCTCTTCGATGTGAGCGGCGAGGGCATTATCCTCACCGACGCACAGGGCGTGATCCGTCGGGTCAATCCGGCCTTCACCCGCATCACCGGCTATACGCCCGAAGAGGCCATCGGGCAGACTCCGCGCCTCCTGAAGTCGGGCCATCATCCGCCCGAGTTTTATGCGCACTTCTGGAATACGCTGCTCAAGGAGGGCTATTGGGAGGGCGAGGTCTGGAACCGCTACAAGGACGGCTCCATCCATCCGCAATGGGACATGATCACTGCGATCCGCGCGGATGACGGCGAGATTAGCGGTTATGTGGCGCAATTTAGCAATGTCGCGCGCCGCCACCAGCTGAGCGAACAGGAAATCCGCCAGCGAGGCAACTACGATGCCTTAACCGGCCTTGTCAACCGCTCGTTGCTGCTGGAGCGGCTGACTCTGGCCCTGAAGGTGCATCGGCGTAAGGGGCGGCTGCTTGGGCTGTTCTGTATTGGTCTGGATCGCTTCAAGCAGGTAAACGAAAGCCTGGGCTACACCTGTGGTGATGCCGTGCTGCGCGAGGTGGGGGCGCGACTCCTGGCGCGGGTGCGCGACATCGACACCGTGGCCCGCATTGGCGGCGATGAGTTCGTGCTCATGCTCGTCGATCAAACCGACCCCGGTGCTGCCGAGCAGCTGGCGCGTCGGGTGCTGGCCTGTCTCTTCGAGCCCTTCGTGCTGGAGCAGGGGCGGGTCGAGATTGGGGCGAGCATTGGCATCGGGCTCTTTCCCGAGGATGGCGACGACACCGATACCCTGTTGCGCAATGCCAATATCGCGCTGTCGCGCGCCAAGGAGCATGGCGGGCGCCAGAGCCGCTTCTTCACCGAGTCGATGGGGCGCGAACTCATCGAGCGCCATCATCTGGAGGCCGATCTCAGGCAGGCGCTGGAGCGTCAACAGCTCTCGCTGCACTACCAGCCGATCGTCGATCTGCACCATGGGCGCATAGAGGGGCTTGAGTGTCTGCTGCGCTGGCAGCATCCCGAGCGCGGCGCCATCAGTCCGGCAACCTTCATTCCCATCGCGGAATCCGCAGGGCTGATTCAGGAGATAGGCGCCTGGGTGATCGAAACGGCCTGCCGGCAGTTGGCCGAATGGCAGCGCCAGGGCTGGACGCTCTATGCCTCGGTCAATGTCTCCACTAGCCAAATTCCTCATGCCGTGCGCCCGCAGTGGCTACTGAGCCTGACCCAGGGTCTGGGCCTGATGCCCGAGCGTCTGGTGCTGGAGATTACCGAAAGCCTCTTTGCCAGCCAGACCGAGATTGTGACCCAGTGGCTGCACGAGGTGCGTGCGGCTGGTTTCCGGGTCTATCTGGACGATTTTGGTACCGGCTATTCGTCCTTCCTTTACCTGAAAACCTTTCCGCTGGATGCGGTCAAGATCGACCGCCTCTTTGTGCGTGACATGGTCGAGCAAGAGCGTGATCGTGGCTTGATTCGCGCCATTGTCGCCATGTGTGACGAGCTTGGGCTTGAGGTGGTGGCCGAGGGCATTGAGCATGAGGCGCAACGGCGGCTGCTGCGCGAGCTGGCGTGCGGATATGGTCAAGGCTATCTCTTTTCACGTCCCCTGCCGGCGCCCGCCGTGGCGTCACTGCTCGGGCGTTTGGCCAACCGGGTGTGATGGCCATGTTTTTTCCCAAGCTGCGTGCAATCGCGACCACGGATGTCATCACCCTCCCGGCATCGGCCAGCCTCGCGGATGCCGCGAGCACCATGAGGCAGCACAACATCCGCTGTCTGGTCGTGACCCTGCCTGAGGGCGGCTATCGGCTGGTGCTCGCGAGCCATCTGCTCGGCTTCAAGGTGCGCGGGCTGGCGCTCGCGACGCGGCTCGATGCGGTAGCGCTGCCCGAGGCGAGCGTGCTCGATCCAGACGACTCGGTGCTGGAGGGGCTGCACGCCATCCGCAATGGCTCCGAGCATCTCTGCCTGGTTGATCAACGGGGTCAGCTTGTGGGTATTGTGAGCTACAGCGATCTGGCCGCCAGTCTCGACCCCGAGACGCTCGCCGAAACCCAGCGTCTGGGCGATCTGCTGCACGGCCTGCAGCCCCTGATGCTGAGCGGCGAGCTGAGCGTGCGCGAGGTCATGGAGCGCATGGATGCGGGCCAGTTCACGGCGGCGCTGGCGGTCGAGGATGGCCGCCCGAGCGGCATCCTCACCCAGCGCGATCTGATCCGGCTGATCGACGAGGGCGCCGATCTCAGCGCGCCCATGCATCTTCACATGAGCCATCCGCTCTTCACGCTCGATGATCGGGCCACCATTGCCGAGGCGCTTCAGCTGTGCCGGCGCAAGCGCATCAAGCGCGTGGTGGTACTCGATGAGGCGGGGCGGGTGAGGGGCATGGTCAGCCACAAGGATCTGGTCAGCCTCTACTACAACTCCTGGTTCAATCTGCTCAAGACCAATCAGCAGGATCTCGATCGCTTCAACCAGGAGCTGCGCGCGGCCAATCGGGCGCTCGCCAGTCTGCTCGATGAGCGCGAATCACGACTCTTTGCCGCCGGTCCCCTGCTGGTCTGTGTCTGGTCGCTCGCGCCGGGTTGGTCCTTTCAATATGTGTCGCCCAATGCGTCCGAGATTCTGGGATATGACCGGGAGCTTCTGGCGCGCCCCGATCATGCGCTGGAGTCGCTCATGCACCCCGAGGATCTGGGCGAGTTCCGGCGCCAGTTCGCCGCCTCTCTGCATGCGCGCGCGCCCTTCATGGAGAGCCGCTTTCGGCTGCGTCCCCATCAGGCCGGCGAGCGCTGGTTCTATCAATACGCCATGCTGGAATACGACGACAGCGGGCAACTGACATCGCGGCGCGGTTATCTGCTCGATCAGCATCAGCAGGTTCAGGCGCGCCATGAACTGGAGCGGCAGGAGTCGAAGTTTCGCACACTCTTCGAACTCTATCCCGACG
Organism: Chromatiaceae bacterium; assembly: GCA_016938795.1. Classification (GTDB taxonomy): domain Bacteria; phylum Pseudomonadota; class Gammaproteobacteria; order Chromatiales; family Chromatiaceae; genus Marichromatium. The sequence continues at coordinate 4,567 of JAFGTZ010000308.1, forward strand.
CGACCCTGTTGATTGATGCAACGGATGGTTCAACCCTGGAATTCAATCGCGCCGCCGCCGTGCAGCTTGGCTATAGCCCCGAGGAATTTGCGGGGATGCGTGTGAGCGATTACGAGGCGCTGGAATCCGAGCAGGATATTGCCGCGCGCATCGAAAAGATTCTGACCCAGGGCCGCGATGAATTCGAGACCCGGCACCGCTGCCGGGATGGGCGCCTGCTCGATGTGCAGATCAGCGTTTCGCGGTTTGATTTTGGCGATCATCCGCTGCTTATTGCCGTATCGCGCGACATGACCCGGCGCAAGGAGAGCGAACGCCAGCAGCGCGAGAGCGAGGAGCGCCTCACCCTGGCCACTGAGGCGGCCCATCTGGGCATCTGGGACTACGACATTCGGCGTGATCTCTTGCTCTGGGATGAACGCATGTTCGCCCTTTATGGCCTGTCGCCAGCCAGTTTCAAGGGACGCTTCGAAGACTGGTCGGCGGCCCTGATACCGGAATCGCTCAAGGCGGTTACGCACGACTTCAATGCGCTGGTCGAATTCGATCAACCCTTCGATGTCGAATTCCAGATCCGCCGTGACACGGATGGCGAGATACGTACCCTGCGGGGGCTCGCGCGTGTCATGCGCGATGAGCAGGGGCGGGCGGTTCGGGTGGTCGGGGTCAATGAGGATATCACCGAGCGCATCGCCGCCAGTCGCAAACTGCAAGCCGAGGAAACCAAGTTTCGCGGGTTGTTCGAGCGCTCTCCGGTGGGGATCGCTATGAACGATTTTCGCACCGGCGCCTTTTTGGAGTTCAATCGTGCGATTAACGAGCCGGCGGGTTATACGCCCGATGAATTTTGCAATTTGAGTTATTGGGATCTGACGCCAATTGAATATCTTCCAGAAGAGGAAAAAGCGCTGGAAAGCCTGAAAACGACCGGCAGTTACGGGCCTTTTCAGAAGGAATATATTCGCAAGGACGGCTCGCGCTATCCCGTGTTGCTCAATGGCTTCAAGACCACGACACCTGAAGGGCATGAGGTCATCTGGTCAATTATTCAGGACATCTCGGCGTTGCAGGAAGCGCAGCGCGAAATCCTCGATCGCGAGCAACGTTTGCAGCAACTGGCCATGCAGAGCCGAACCGTCACCTGGGAGGTGGATGCGGCGGGGCTCTATACCTATCTCAGCCCGGTCGCCATGCTGGTGTGGGGCTATGCGCCCGAGGAAATCATCGGCAAGCGCCATTTCTACGACCTG